>JASFBB010000380.1:0-7742 GCA_036172345.1 Anaerolineae bacterium | reverse complement strand
CTCTTCCGGTGTGCCGCTGGCAGTGATGCGTTGTACCAGCTCATCCGGAACGAACTTCATCGCTTCTTTGATCTGTTCTCGTGTCGCGGGCCATCCTAGAATGTTTTGAATCTGTTTCACCACCGCTTCGCTGACGCCACTGGCCTGTGCGATGTGCGGCTGTTGTGCCAGGTATTGGGTCAGCAATGCCCGCGCCCCGTCCAATGCCACTGCCTTGTTGGTATGCACCGAGCAGACGATCAGCTGAGGTCGGTCGATCGCGTCAAAATTGCGCCCGGCACGCTCGGCGCCAATCCGTAGATGCTCTAATGCAGGATCGTTATACTCCACCGGCACACAGTAGTTGAGCAACACCCCGTCGGCGATTTCGCCGGCCAGTTCCATCATTTTCATCCCTGTGGCACCGATCATGAGGGACACGTTGCGTGGTTCGCGACGCCCATGCACCACATCCAGCTCGATGCCGGTCACATGGACGAACTCGCCGTGGAACGTGACATTCTCCATGCGCAACAGCCGGCGTACCACCTCAATTGTCTCGCGCATGGCCACTAAGGGCTTCTTACGCTCGATGCCGACGTTCTTCGCCAGCGGATCCCACCACGCGCCGATGCCGCAGATGATGCGATCTGGGGCCAGATCGTCCAGCGTCAACAACGTGGCGGCCAGCAAGCCAACGTTGCGCGTCCAATTGTTGATCACCCCTGAAGCTACCTTGATGTGCTCCGTCACCGCGGCGTAAGCGGCCATCGGCACAATGGCATCACGCACCAGGCGGCTCTCTGCTTGCCAGACCGCTTCAAAACCGTGTTTTTCAGCGAACTGGGCCAGCCGCATCCCCTCACGGATGGGATGGGCGTCCTGCAAATAGAGTGCTACGCGTTGCCCGGCCATGCCTTTCCTCCCTGCTCGATAAAGCTTGAACCGCTGTTTGGTCCTTTAGAGTTGCTTTGCCATCCGGATTGCCAACTCGTTGTGTCGTGCGATGACGCGTTCCATGTCGAAATCGGTGATCTCACCCTTCTCGGCGACAACACGCCCGTTGATCACCGCTAAATCCACGTTGGGGGGTGTACAGAGTATCAAGCTGCCGACCGGATCGTGACACGCAGCTCCGGCAAACGAGAGACGATCCAGGTTGATGCCAATGAAATCGGCTGCCTTGCCTGGTGCCAACACCCCGATGTCATCACGCCCCAGGACGCGCGCGCCGCCCCGCGTGGCCATCTCCAGTGCCTCGTCCACGGTGAGCGCATCGGCGCCCTTGACGACACGTTGTAAGAGGAGTGCCATGCGAACTTCAGCGAACATGTGCGATGAATCGTTGGAGGCGCTGCCGTCTACCGCTAAACCCACTTTCACCCCAGCATCCAGCATCTCGCGGATGGGCGCGATGCCGGATCCGAGGCGCATATTCGAGCTGGGACAGTGCGCCACGCCAGTGCCTGTCTCGGCCAGTAGGCGAATCTCATCCGGATTGAGGTGGATGGCATGGGCGTACCACACATCCGGCCCCATCCAATCCAGTCGCTGCATATATTCCACCGGGCGACAGCCGAACTTTTCCAGGCAATAACGCTCCTCATCCTGCGTCTCGGCAACATGGGTGTGCAGCATGAGACAGTGGGCACGCGCCCAGGCGGCTGTGTGGCGCATCGTCTCGGCTGTGACCGAAAAAGGTGAACAGGGCGCCACCACAATACGCAGCATCGAATAGGGATTGGGGTCGTGGAACATCGTGACTAGACGCTCACAGTCGGCCAGGATTTGCTCCTCTGTCTCCACAATCTCATCGGGTGGCAGGCCTCCATGGGAGCGACCCAACGACATGCCCCCCCGACAGGGGTGAAACCGCACACCGAGCTCCTGGGCAGCGCGGATTTCGTGTTCGTGGGCGGCGTCATTCGGCACCAGATACAAGTGGTCGCTCACCGTGGTACAGCCAGAGAGGAGCAGCTCGGCTAGTCCCACCAGGGCGCTATAATAAACTGCCTCGGCGGTTAAACGTGCCCAGATAGGATACAGGTGGAGCAGCCAGTCAAACAGTTTGGCATTCTGTACAGCTGGCAGCGCGCGCGTCAGTGTTTGATAGAGGTGGTGATGCGTATTGATCAGGCCGGGCAATACCACCATGCCGGAGGCATCCAGAACACGATCCGCCTGCTGGGGGAGCTCTGCCGTTGGACCAAGCGCTTCAATGACATTATCGCGTACAAATATGCCGCCGTCGGGGATTTTGCGGCGTGCATCGTCCATCGTCACTAGCACTCGGGCATGTCTCAGTAGCAGAGTGCTCATCGCCACAAACACACCTGATTAATGATGAGGTGCATTATAACATACCCAAAATGGTGAGGCAACGCATCGCCGCAGCCTTTCCCTTGGCGGTTTTCCAAAATGTGAGTATGATTTAGCAGCACCAATGAGCTATCGAGTGGATCGGACTGCGATGTGCATTTTTGTTGATACTCCTGTTGCCTTACAGCATATGCTGAGGCAACTGCAGGATTCGCCACTTGTCGCTGTAGATACGGAATCGGATAGCCTGTATGTATATTTTGAAAAGGTCTGCCTGGTTCAACTTTCCATCCCTGGTGCTGACTATCTGGTAGACCCGCTCAGGGTTGATATTGCCCCATTGGGTGCACTGTTCGCGAGCCAGGACTGTGAAAAAATCTTTCATGCAGCTAGCTATGATATCCTGTGCCTCAAACGAGACTATGGGTTCACGTTTGCCAACATCTTCGACACAATGATAGCCGCGCGCATCCTGGGCTGGAAGCGCTACGGGTTAGCCGCGATTTTAGAAGAACGCTTTGGCGTTCGCATAGACAAGCGCCTACAACGCTACAACTGGGGAGTGCGCCCTCTGCCTGCCGCGGCACTGCAATACGCGCGTTCAGACACCCATTATCTTCTGCCGCTGCGAGAGTTGCAGGTTCGGGAGCTGCAAGCACGTGGAAAGTGGACAGAAGCACAGCGGACGTTCGCTCGTGAAACCTGTATCGAGCCCGTGATTAAGAGCTTTGATACAGAAGGCTTTTGGCGCATTCCAGGGGTGTGGCAGCTTGACCCTCTCGGGCGAGCAGTCTTGCGCGAGCTCTATATCCTGCGCGAGAATCTGGCGCGTGAGATGGATTGGCCACCTTTCAAGGTGATCTCTAATGCTACAATGGTGCAACTGGCATTAGATCGCCCTTCCAGCCAGAGCGGTCTTGATCGCGTCAAGGGACTTAGCCGACACATTCGCAAGCGTTATGCCGACAAATTGCTTGATGCTATTACCCGTGGTCGGCGTGCACCTGCGCCGTCTCCGCCGGGCACGGTACGGTCCTCATCTCCTCGGTAGAGCTATGGTTTGTGAAGCGGCTATGTTCTTGGCGTAAACAAAGGTCAAAAGCGCTTCATCCGATCCAGAGTATTGATAGCAACGACACGCGTTTCTTTTACTACTGTCATCGAGGCGCTCGCCTAAGGGAAAGCGATGGATGATTAACGAACGCTAAGTCCACAGAAGTGGTGATCACTGTACTCCAGGCTTGGCTAGAATGGACAAGGTGCAATTTTCGTAGTGTTCATGGTGGGTTCCAAGAATCTTTCTAACTAGAGGAGAGAGCTTCTATGCCACAGGTTCCCTATGTCAAAATTTTCATCCCTGGTCCCGTTGACGTGCGCTCAGAGGTCCTGGCTGCTCAGACAAGGCCGATGATCGGGCATCGGTCGCCCGAATATGCCGAGCTGCAAGGGCGCATCATCCCCCGTCTGCGACCCATTTTCGGCACTGAGGGTCGTGTTTTCGTCGTAACCGCTTCCGGCAGCGGATTGCAAGAGGCAGCCGTGCGCAATTGTATCCGTGAGCGTTGTTTGTGTCTTGTCAATGGTGCTTTCAGCCAACGCTGGTATGAGATGGTGTTGGCAAACGGCAAGCAGGCAGATGCTTTGGAGGTCCCGCCAGGGCAGGCGATTCATCCCGAACAAGTGGATGAAAGGCTACGCTCTGGTCGTTATGATGCCGTGACCGTTGTGTATAACGAGACGAGCACAGGGGTTTTCAACCCGGTGCCCGAGATCGCTTCGGTGGTGCGTGGCTATCCAGATGTGCTCTTGCTGGTGGATGCAGTGAGCTGTGCTGGTGGAGTGGAAATCAAAGCGGATGAATGGGGCTTGGACGTCTGTCTTACCAGTAGCCAGAAGGCATTGGCATTACCCCCTGGATTGGCCTTATGCAGCGTCAGCGATCGAGCGATGGAGCGCGCTAAGAGCATCCCTCATCGCGGCTGGTACTTTGATTTCCTCCAGTATGAGAAATACGCTGCGAAAAATCACACACCTGCGACGCCAGCTATCAGCTTAATGTACGCCCTTGATGCCCAGCTGGATTTAATCGCTGCAGAAGGTTGGCAGAATCGCTTCGCCAGACATAGGCAGCTGATGAACACGGTCCATGAGTGGGTACGCAAAGCAGACTTCGATTTCTTCGCGGAGGAGGGCTATCGTTCTCCCACCGTCACGTGTGTGACCAACACCCGTGGAATCGACGTTGCCGCACTCAATGCATTCTTACGGCAACGTTATATGTTGATCTCCAACGGATACGGCAACTTGAAGGACAAAACGTTCCGCATCGCCCATATGGGCGATACCACGGTGGAGGAGATTGGGACATTGTTGGATGCTATTAACACTTTCCTCAGTGGAAAATGAACGACTTTTTGGACCAACTTATCACTGTCATCGAGGAGCGCAAACGACATCCGCGTGCGGGCTCCTACACCAACCAGCTGCTCAACGACCCGATCCAGGCAGCTCAAAAGGTCGGCGAAGAGGCCAACGAGGTCGTAGTAGCAGCTCTGGCGCAGTCCGATCAACGCCTCATTGAAGAAATGGCCGATCTGATCTATCACGGCTTGGTACTTTTAGTAGCCCATGGACTCAGCTGGTCGGATGTGCTGACGGAGCTCCAAAGGCGTCATTCTGAACGTGTAAAGGAAACATAATAAACTCGGGGTGAGCATTGCTTGCGATCATGATCTCCTCACTCCCATAAATGCACAGGAGGGTCATTTCAGTCTACCTGAGCAATGCTCACCCCTTACAGTTTGCGCATCGTCACCAAGCGCACTCCGTACCGGCGCACCTGGCGAAAGTTAGCCCCCTCGCTTACCGCACGTAATACGGCATCTATATCCTCGACGACACTCCCGGAGAGGATATGGACACCGTAATCGAAAAGCACAGGTGACAAAGGCGTGCTAGGTCCCAATACTATCACTAGAGCGTCCGGTCGACACAGTGCTATGAGATCATCGAAAGTGCGATTCATCAGAGTGGTAGCACTCATAGCCACTACATCTGCTTGAGGGAGCACGTCACGCGCCGCTTCCGCCGGAAGATCATCTCCTTGCGGACGTTTTTCCAATACCCAGAGCGTACTGGCAACAACCTGACAGCGTGGCAGGAAAGGAAAATGGCCGACGACTGCTACACGCCGGCCGGCACCTTCGCTCAGGATCACCTCCTCGGCATTGATCTCTACGCAATGTTCTGGATGGGGCGGTAACAACGCGTTCACTGCCGCCATGCCGATGGACACCTCAAGAGCGCTTGACGAGTGAACGAGAGCAGCCAGCTGACGGCCTGTGTAGCCAGTGAGATGGCCTGCATCGGTCACGTCGTCCATACCGGTGTGGTGATGATCATTCTCACCGCTCAGTGTGGAAGCTAAGCCGCAGCGGCACCGCCCTTCTACCTCGGCTACCACTGCGGTCCAGAATGCTCCGACGCGCACGTCACGGATGACACCTTCAGGTAACGTGGCTAATAAATCATCTAAGAGGGACATCTATTCCAACCTCAGGTAACCCCATTTCTCAATTGGGAGGATTAGATTGCGGATCGCGGGCATCCGATCTACCCCAGAGACCGCCGAGGGCACAAAGTTTTTTAACTTTCTGGGCTCTCTACGTGTTTTGTCTGTGGTGCATATTCGTTGCACCAACACCAACGCACCTAACCTGGTTCGACATACCCCTATCCAAGCCGCGACCGCAAGGGAGCAGTCTAGCCGCCCTTTACGTGTGTGACTCGGCTTCATCCAGCAATCGCCGTACAGTGCGCACCAACTCGAATATGCTGATCGGTTTTTGCAGCCAAGCCCCCTGCTGCTTGATAGGATCTCCTCCAGCAAGGATATCACCACTGTAACCGGACATCATGATCACTTTGACATTCGGGCGCACTGCAACCACCCGTGTAGCCAGCTCGCGGCCGTTGATGCCAGGCATTACCACGTCGGTAAGCAGCACGTGAATCTCCCCCATATAAGTTTCGGCTAGACTCAGCGCGTCTTGTGCATTGCTAGCTTCCATTACACGATAGCCTTGGTGGCGCAGCGCGTGAATGATTAACTGGCGTACTTCTGGCTCGTCCTCGACCACTAATATGGTCTCCGTGCCACGCGGTGTGAGCGGTCCGGTGTCGGAACGTGCCGTCGTGGTGGATACAGCCTCTCGGGTACGAGGCAGATAGATGAGAAACGTTGTGCCACGGCCCGGCGCGCTTTCCACTTCGATGTATCCTTCGCTCTGGCGCACGATCCCGTAAACTGTGGCCAACCCTAGACCGGTGCCCTGCCCCAGCGGCTTAGTGGTATAGAATGGCTCGAAGAGATGGTCCATCACCTCTTGGCTTATACCGCAGCCAGTGTCGCGTACCAGCAGGCGCACGTACTCACCAGCCGGCATATTCTCGCCGCGTACGAGCCGTTCCTCGGAAAAAATCACATTGGAGGTCTCGATGGTCAACAAACCACCATTGGGCATAGCGTCGCGCGCATTTACCACTAAATTATATATCACTTGCTCCATCTGAGCGGCATCCGCTTTTATCGGCCACAGATCGGGCGCTGCCAGTATCTCCACCGTCACATCCTCTCCCAAGGATCGACGCAACATTACTTCGTTGTTCGCCAGGATCTCATTCAAGTCCAGCACGCGCAGTTGCATCGCTTGCTTGCGGCTAAAAGCGGTCAGCTTGCCTACCAATTCAGCGGCCCTCCGGCCGGCGGAGAGAATTTTATCTGCATAAGCACGCGCGGGCTGGTCTTCAGAGAGGCTGGCCTTGAGCAGCTCGGCGAAACCGTTCATAACTGTCAGCAGATTGTTAAAGTCATGGGCAATACCGGCGGTCAATCGTCCGATCGCCTCCATTTTCTGAGCCTGGAGTAGCTGCGCCTGGAGCTCTTCCTGCGCCGCTTGAGCGCGCTTACGCTCGGTGATGTCGCGATTGCTAATACGCCAGCCCAGCCAGCTGCCGTCCTCCGCATAAATGGGCTGGCAGACATGGCCGAGCCAGCGCACTTCCCCATCGCGCCGTATGATGCGCAGTTCAACCATTTGAACATCACCGGGTACCGCTGCGCGTTCCAAATGGGATGCGAGATTTTCTCGATCCTCGGGATGGATTATGCGCATCACTAAGTCGGGATCTTGTATGATTTCAGCAGGCGTGTAACCGGTGATACGTTGACACGAAGGCGATGTGTACACTATGCTTCCGTCCGGGGCGATCCAGAGCTCCCAGTCGTAGGTGAGGTCGGCCATTAAACGGAAGCGCCGCTCGCTTTCACGCAACGCCCTGTCGGCGCGCCAGCGCGCCAATGCCGTCAGAAAAATATGAGCCAATAAGGTTATGCGTTGCACTATCTCATCCGGCCAGGATCGTGCGTTGTGCGAACAGCTCAG
>JASFBB010000379.1:0-10906 GCA_036172345.1 Anaerolineae bacterium | reverse complement strand
TTTGCCCACTCCCGCGGCATCATCCACCGCGATGTCAAGCCGGGCAACGTGCTCCTGCCCACCGAGGAATGGGCAAATGCCAGAGCGCGGCCGATGCCGATGGCAAGCTCGACGGCTCGCTTCCAGGGGAAGGGTTCGCCGGTCAAGCGCTTTGTCAGCGCCCCACCTGCCACGTACTCCATAGCGATGTATTCCAGGCCATTCTGTTCGCCGCAGTCATATACGATCAGGATGTTGGGGTGACGCAGGGCAGCGATGGCTTTCGCCTCGCGCCTGAAGCGCGCGATGAACTGTTCATCCTGGCCGACGTAAGCCGGATCCAGCACCTTGACCGCCACCCAACGCTCCAGGCTGGGCTGGTACGCCCGGTAGACCACTGACACGGCGCCCTGGCCGATCTTCTCCACCAGGCGGTAGGAACCGAGCGTGACGCCGCTGAGATCTTCCATGTCTCAGCCATCCCTCCAGCTACTCTGCCCCTAGAATGATCACGCTGATGTTGTCCTCGCCTCCACGCTCATTGGCCGCCTGCACCAGACGTTCGCACGCATCTTGGGGTGATACGCTGCGCATCACCATCTCCCAGATCTCGTGATCTTCCAGCTTGGCATTTAATCCATCCGAGCAGAGTAATAGTCGGTCGCCTGCGCTTATGTATTCAGTGAAGTGATCGACTTCCACATCCGGTGTGTCGCCCAGCGTGCGATAGATCACATTGCGTTGCGGATGGATGCGCGCTTCACGTTGGTCGATGTGTCCCAGTGAGATCAGGCGTCCCACCAGGGAATGGTCTGTGGTGATCTGGCGGATGCCTTTGTCGTTGAGCAGATAGGCACGGCTGTCGCCTACGTTGGCGACATGCACCACATTGCCCAGGACAACGGCAGCCACCAGCGTGGTGCCCATATTATTGCCGATAGAGTGACGGTGGGCGAGGATCGCAGCATTTGCCGCCTGGACCGCGGTTGCAAGCCATTCGCGCGTATGTTCCGTGGTGGTCTCCCCATGGTCGGTGAGGTGCTGGGTGAGCAGCTGGGTGACCATCCGCGCGGCGAGGGTGTCGACGGCCAAGCTGCTGGCAAGGTCTCCTGCCGCATGTCCTCCTATGCCATCCGCCACCGCCAGCAAGCTGATCGTCTCGTGGACCGACGCGCGCACGCGCTCCAGGGTGAGCGCAAGCAAGCTGTCTTCGTTGAACTCGCGCACCAGGCCGACGTCGGTGCACTTGCCGATGCGCATGCGCAGACTGCTCGGCCGCTTAAGGGACTCGCAAGCGGTGCGCAGTGCGTCGGCCAACTGCGTAGCGGTAGGAATGCCCTCGTGGCCATTGAAGACGCGCTCGAAAAGCCTGTGCAAGTTGGGCGGCAGCTCAGGGATGGGGATGAATTCATATCGGTCTGTGATCAGGTAATGCAGGGTTTTCACCAGTCCCGCGACATCGGCGGCGCGGGCGCGTGCTGCGGCGGCGACATCTGGGGGGAGCAGCTGCGCATGGCTGAGGTCGCACCACATCGCCGATTTCTCGTGCACCAGAATGTGCCACGCAGTGACCTCCGGCCAGCAGATGCCATGGTAATGGAGATATGCCAGGCCCTCCGCCAATTGAACGCCCCAGTTCAACACGCGTGCCAGCTTCTGCGGGAGTGGCAATAGCTCGGCGCTTGGCAGGGCCGCCTCCGGCAACATAATGTAGTGACGCTCCTCACCGGCATGCGGTTGCTCGGAAAAGTAAACGTGGGGCACTAGCGCGGTGTGTTGCAGCCCTTGCGCCGTGGCGCGCGCCGCTGCCTGCAGGCGTGCACTCTCACGGTACTCGTGCAGCTGGTAGCGCCGTCGCAGCGGCACCACGCCATACAGCTCATTGCCGCACGCCCGGCATGCCGGGTCGCTGCGGAGATTCTCGGTATAGCCGCAAGCGGGATTGGGGCAAGGGAAAGTCGCTTCGAGCTCTTCTACAATGTAGACGTTGTGATCGGGCGACTGAGAACACAGGCGCAGGATATAACAACTCTCCTGAGCCACGAGGGCACCTTCCGGCAGCGGCGGGAGAGTCTCATCAGATGGCAATGGCGCGCTTGGTTCGCCAAAAGGGTTTGAAAGGTTATCCAGTTGATCTGTCATATTGGATTCTCGTGAAGGAATCAGCACACACCTCGTCAATCTGCTTTTCTTCGCATCGTTGTCGAAGAATGCACCCCATCTTGGCGCAGCGCATCACCGCAGCGGGCCGGTATCCGGGTTGCCATCGCGATAGATCAACGTGCACTCCCCCAGCGCGATGATCCAACGATCCTTGAGCAGATTTTTGCGCGCTGCGCGAAGTCCGTTAATCCATATACCGCGCGCGGGGTCGAGAGTCTCGATAACGACGAAGCCGCTGGTGGCATCCCGGTAGATGCGAGCGTGATGCGCAGCAACGCTGTCGGTGCAGGGCAATATGGCGTCAAGATGGATATCGGCATCAGGGGCGCGGCCGATCACACAGCCTCCCGCATCCAGGTTAGGCAGCGGCACCAATACGCGGCCGTCCGGCGTCTCCAGGTGGGGCTGCAATTGCAACGATGGCGCCTGGGGGCGCAGAGCACGTTGGGAACGCAAACGGCCGATGCGACGCACGATCAACCCGATCAAGATCAGAGCCGCCGTTGCGGCGACAATCAGCAATGTCTGGTACGACTGTGCAAGCGCTTCCAAGTGAAAAGCCTCCGCTGCGCGGACTGCCGAGCTAACATATAGTGTACACCCGAAACGATGAGGAGGGCAACTTGGAGCCAGAAGCGGCGGGAGCGGATCTGATTCACCGCAAAGCACGCAGAGACACCCTCCCGCAGGTTCCAAACCCGCAGGAGGGTGCCTTATGTGGAGATCCATTTGGGGTAGACACAAGGCGAGCCGGCACACGGCCTGTCCTTGATGCGTCCGACTGGACCGGCCCCGCCCTGGGTGTGGTGTGCCCCCTCATCCTCCAATCCCTTGTGGGGACACAGCATGCCGTGCCCTTACGCGCTCGGACGGGAAGCAGGGTGTTGACGCGCATTATATGCCAATGTTATAATCGCGGTGTGGAGGTGACCATGCAGACACTCACCTATCGCATTCTACTACGCAAGGAGCCGGAGGGCGGTTACACTGTGATCGTGCCTTCGCTGCCGGGTTGCGTCACTTATGGCGAGACGATTGAGGAGAGCGTTGCCATGGCGCGCGAGGCGATTGCGCTCTACATTGAGAGCTTGCGCGCGCACGGCGAGGAAATCCCCACTGAAGAAGCCACTCTGGAGTACACGGTCACCCTGCCTGTCCATGCCTAGGCTGCTGCGCTTACCCCGCAGAAGGTTATCGAACCACCGCATCTATTACCACCCCGAAACGCATCAACGCGTCGTTGTTCCCTTCCACAAGAAGGATTTGCCCAAGGGCACCCTGTTGGAGATTCTGCGCCAGGCGGGCATCCATCCGGACGAGTTGCGATGACGACCGAGGCTGCGTGCATGTCTGGGCATCCGATCGTGCTGTGCGCACCGGGATAGCCGGCGACTGAAGTCGCGCTGGGTAGGCGTGTCGCCGTCCTTTGTCTTTCCCGCGTGAACGTGTTATAATAGCATATGGGAAGGTGCCAGAGTGGACGATTGGGGCGGTCTCGAAAACCGCTGCGGGGCTTGGTCTCCGCCGTGGGTTCGAATCCCACCCTTCCCGCCTGTCCACATTGCATTGGACGCGCGACGAGACAGGTGGGCAGGTCGGAGTCCCAAAAACTGAATAGGGAGAGGTCGCATAGTCTGGTCGAGTGCGCACGATTGGAAATCGTGTAGGCGTAACAGCCTCGCGGGTTCAAATCCCGCCCTCTCCGCCTGGTCGTGCTAGATGGGGCAGTGGCGGCGCCCTGTACCCGCAGTCCGCCATAGCGGGATCGAATTCCCTCTCGAGGGCTTGCGGCTGTCTAAACTGCCGGCACGAGGCAGCGTTGAAGGTTGGGTCCTGCGCGGCGGGAGCCTGTGAACCTGGTCAGGTCCGGAAGGAAGCAGCCATAAGCAGTCCCTCTCGGGTGACGCAGGGGAGCCTGGCCGGAGCTGTCGCGTGTCGGTAAGCAGGCAAGTGCAGTTCGACAGAGGGTGCACGACCAATTTTTATTGGGGCCGAAATGGCATGATGCGGGACACTCCTTCGATCCAGTGCAACCCTCATAGAAAGGAGCGCCCCTTCTGCTCCCTTTCACGTCTCGCGCTACCCTCCCGAGCGAAAACGCTGTGGTGGTTGCCGCTGATCGCCTTGTTGTGGTTCGGTTATTCCAACACGGCCGTTCCGGTGACCTTAATCGTCAATGAAAGAGAATGGATCCATCGCACCCATCAGCTGAGCGTGCGGGATGTGCTGCGCGAGGTGGGGATCGCGTTGCTGCCCCAGGACGAAGTGTTCCCACCCCTTGACACCCCGTTGCGGGGCGGCGAGACGGTGCAGGTCACGCTGGCGCGGCCGGTCACCATCGAGGTGGACGGCCGGATCATCCAGACGTTCACCCACCAACGGCGTGTGGACAGAATTCTGGCCGATGCGGGAGTGCGCTACAGGGCACAGGACTTCGTGCGAGTGGATGGGCGGCCGCGTGCAACTTCCGATGGCGTGGCAGAGGGAGCCCTTTCAAATTTTTGGAGGACAGATGCCAAGCTGCCGCAAAAAGTGGCCACCCGTCCACCCCCTCTGCATATTGTGGTGCGCCGCGCCGTGCCGATCACGGTTCATGATCACGGTATCAGCATCACGCTGCACACGGCACATTCCAGCGTGGGGGCGGCGTTGCGTGCCGGGGGTGTCGTGCTCCGTCCCGGCGACCTGGTCGTGCCTGCCCTCGAGGCCCCGGTGTCCACCGGGTTGCACGTTTTCATCCGTCGTGCGCTTTCCGTCACCATCGGCGTGGATGGCCACTGGCTCCCCGTGTATACGCATAGCCATTCCGTGGAGGAGCTGTTGGCGGAGCAAGGCATTGCCCTGATGGGTGATGACTACACCATACCGCCTCTCGACACCCCACTTCGTGCCGGCACCACCGTCCAGGTCGTGCGACGCGAGGAGCGCCTGCGCTTCGAGCAGGAGATCATCCCCTACGAGACAGAATGGAGAGCCGATCCCGAGATGCTGCTCGATACCCAGCGGCTTATCCAGCCGGGTACAGAAGGGGTGACGGTACGCCGTTATCGCTCTGTCTATGAGAACGGGATTGCGGTATCGGAGGTTTTGGAGCGCGAATGGGTGGCCAGTGTGCCCGCCACGCGGATCATCGCCTATGGCACCCGCATCCTGGTGCAGCGACTCTCCACCCCGGATGGCCCTATCGAATACTGGCGGCGCATCCGCGTGCTGGCTACCTCCTATAATCCGGCCAGCTCCGGCAAACCAAAGGACCATCCACGTTATGGCATTACACGCACCGGCATCAAAGCGGGTTTTGGGGTCATCGCCGTTGATCCGAGGGTCATCCCGCTGGGCAGCCATGTTTATATACCTGGCTACGGCAAGGCGGTGGCAGGTGACACAGGTGCTTCCATCCTGGGTCGCCATGTTGACCTGGGATATGATGACGATACGCCGCTGCCGCACTGGTATCGCTGGGTCGATGTCTATCTCCTCACCCCCGTGCCCCCGCGCGACCGCATCCGCTATGTGCTTCCCAGCTGGCCACAGGAACGCTGAATGACGCAAGAAATAGCATCCTCATCCCAGCCATCGGCTCCATCTCATTACGGCGCGACAGCGGAGTCGCTGGGGGCGCTGTTGCGACGGTATGGGCTGCACACGCGTAAGGTGTTGGGGCAACATTTCCTCTCCGATCCGGGCCTGCTGGATAAAATCGTTGCCGCTGCTGAGCTGCCGCCTGCGGCAAGCGTGCTGGAGATCGGCGCAGGACCTGGGCTGTTGACGCGCCGGCTGGCAGCGGTAGCGCGTCGCGTGGTGGCGGTCGAGCTGGACGACGGGCTTGTGGCACTGTTGCGTCACGAGCTTGCGCACCTGGCCAATGTCACCGTCGTCCACGGGGATATCCTGAAGCTAGACGTGCCCGCTGTGATCGATGCACCCTATGCAGTGGTCGCCAACCTGCCCTACTACATCACCTCGGCAGTGCTGCGGCAGCTGTTGCAGTGTGTGCCACCCCCTTTCCGCCTGGTGCTCGCCGTGCAGCGCGAGGTGGCGCAGCGGATCGTGGCGGCGCCGGGCCAGCTAAGCTTGCTGGCAGTGAGCGTGCAGTTCTACGGACAGCCGCGCATCGTCATGCGCATCCCAGCGGGAGCGTTTGTGCCACCGCCACAGGTCGATTCAGCCGTGCTGCGCATCGACATCCACGAACGGCCGCCGGTGGACGTGCCCTCGGCGGAGGATTTCTTCCGCGTTGTGCGTGCCGGCTTCGGCCAGAAGCGCAAACAGCTGCGCAATGCCCTGAGCGCGGGGCTGGGCCTCTCGGCGGGGCAGACCAGCGCGCTATTGTCGGCGGCGGGCATCGCGCCCTCGCGGCGGGCGGAGACGCTCAGCCTGGCGGAGTGGGCGGCCCTGACGCGCGCCCTGGCGAGGTTGCGGTCAGCGCGGGCTTGAGGAAAGTGGCGAGGGAGGGCGCGCCTGGCGGGCGGCCACCGGGCGTCCCCTTGCGGGAATGCTCTGCTCCCGGCCGCAAGCAGGCAGGAGCGCAGCGCGCTGCGCCCCCACGGAGCGATTCCCATCGCTGTAGCCTATTCCATAATTCTGTGCGCACCCTGTGATGGGACAAAACCTCTTTCTAACGCCGATTGACATACCCCGGCAGCTCTGTTATCATATCATAGGAGCGTCCGACGGGGTAGCTGGTGACAAGAGAGCTTGGATCGTGCAGCGTGGAGTTGTATCTCTTATCCCCTATCGCGGATAGCTTTTGTTCTGAGCTCAAGGCACATCGAGGTCTGACGGGTCAATGGTCATAGCTACCGCAGAGAACGGCAACGGGATGTGCCTGCCCCCGATGCGGATATGCATGCTCCATCTCGGTGCCCACCCCACCACCAAGAGGAGCTACAACTGCGAAACCTTGAGGAAAGTCCGGGAAGGATCGCTCGCCTATGACCCTCGCTCTGGAAATGCGCGGCATCACCAAACGGTTTCCGGGTGTCCTGGCCAACGACCGCGTCGATTTCAGCCTGGAGAAGGGCGAAATTCACTGCCTGTTAGGCGAAAACGGGGCCGGGAAATCCACCCTGATGAACATCCTCTACGGCCTTTACCACCCTGATGAGGGGCACATCTTTCTGGACGGCCACGAGGTGCACATCGGTGCACCCATCGACGCGATACGGCTGGGCATCGGTATGGTGCATCAGCACTTCATGCTCATCCCGGTCATGACGGTGGCCGAGAACATTATGCTGGGCACGGAAATCGTGAAGGGTGGCTTCGTGCTCGATCAGAACACCGCCGCGCAACGCATTCGTGAAATTTCGCGCCAGTACGGGTTGGAGGTCGATCCGAACGCCTATGTCAAAGATCTGCCAGTGGGTGTCCAACAGCGCGTTGAGATCGTCAAGGCGCTCTATCGCCAAGCTAACATCCTCATCCTCGATGAGCCCACCGCGGTGCTGACCCCACAAGAAGTGGATGACCTCTTCACCATTATGCGTGGTCTGGTGACGCAGGGGAAGAGCATCATTTTCATCACGCATAAGCTGGGCGAGGTGTTTGCCGTGGCCGACCGCATCACCGTATTGCGCAACGGCCATGTGGTCGGCACTACCCGCCCATCCGAAGCCACCCAAAGCTCGCTGGCTGCCATGATGGTGGGGCGTGAGGTGATTCTCACGGTGGAAAAACGGCCGGCACGGCCGGGGAGAACGGTGCTGGAGGTGCAGGGTCTGAAGGTCTTGGATGACCGGGGCTCGATGGTGGTCAACGATGCCACATTCGAAGTGCGTGCCGGTGAGGTGTTAGGGATTGCCGGGGTGCAGGGCAACGGCCAGACCGAATTGGTGGAAGCGCTCACCGGCCTGCGGCCGAGCATCGCCGGCCGGGTGGTGATCGATGGCGTCGAGGTGACGAATGCCTCACCGCGCCGCATTTCCGAGCAGGGTGTGGCACACATCCCCGAAGATCGCCACGAACACGGCATGGTGGCCAAATATCCCGTCGCCGACAACCTGGTGCTCAACACCTACTATCGGCAGCCTTTTGCCCGCGGCATCATCCTCAACCATCGTGCCATCGAAGAACATGCCTGGCGGCTGGTGCACGAGTTCGACATCCGCACGCCGAGCGTCTATGTGCCGGCGAACAACCTGTCGGGAGGCAATCAACAGAAGATGATCGTGGCGCGCGAATTCTCGCGCCCCATCAAGCTGTTGATCGCCGCGCAGCCCACCCGCGGCCTGGATGTCGGTTCGATCGAATTTATCCACAGACGGTTGATCCAGGCACGCGATCAAGGGGTGGCCGTGCTGCTGGTCTCGGCGGAGCTCGACGAGATTATGTCGCTGGCCGATCGCATTGCAGTCATGTACAAGGGTCAGATCATCGCCACGGTCGAGGCGGAGCGCGCCGACCGCGCCGAGCTGGGGCTGTGGATGGCCGGTATCACGTCCCATATGACCGCGGAGGCGGTGGCCTGAGGAGCTCGGGAGGACAGGTGTGCAGGCGTTTAATCGTGATGCAATGTTAGGAAAGATGGACAAACCGATGCGGGTCGGTTTGGTTACCGACGTGGGCCGCATCGACGACGGCACGTTCAACCAATATGCCCACGAGGGGATTCAGCGCGCCGTCTCCGAGCTGGGCTTGGAATACACTTATATCGAAACAAGGCGCCCCGAGGATCACGAGGTCAATCTGCTCATCCTGATCGAGGAGCAGTGTGGGCTGATCATCACAGTTGGCAGCGGACTGGGCAAGGTGGTGGAACGGGTGGCGAAAGAACATCCCAATGTGCACTTCGTCACGGTGGATTTTGTCGTCCAGCCGCCGCTGCCCAATGTGCTCAGCGTGGTGTTTGCCGAGGATCAGGCGGGATTTCTGGCCGGCGCCTTGGCCGGGGGCATGACGAAGAGCAACATTGTGGGGGTGGTTGCCGGCGAGACGGTGCCACCGGTGTTGCGCTTCCGTAAAGGGTTTGCCCGCGGTGCGCGCTATGTCAACCCAAAAGTGCGCGTCCTCAGCGAGCATGTGGAATCCTTTAACGATCCGGACAAGGGGCGCTCGATGGCGCTCTCCTTCATCGAACGCGGCGCGGATGTCGTCTTCGGGGCCGGCGGGCGCACGGGCAGCGGTGCCATCCGGGCAGCTGCCGAGGCGGGCGCCTGGGTGATCGGGGTGGATCAAGATGAGTGGTTCACCACATTTGAGGCAGGACGTGTGCCCGGCAGCGAGCGACTGCTTTCCAGTGCCATCAAACGGGTGGATGTCGCGGTCGAGAAAGCGGTGCGCGACTGGGCGGCGGGCCGTTTCAACGGCGGGAGCAACTGGCTGGGCAACTTGCGCAATGATGGCATCGGTCTGGCGCCGTTCCACGCGGCGGAAGGGACTATTTCGCAGGAGGTGCGCGCGCGCTTGAACGAGGTGGCTATCCGCTTGCGCGACGGCACGTTGCAGACCCGTGTCGGCCCGGCAGGTGAGGATCAGCTGGAGACGCTCTGGGAACAGCTGCGCATGTGGAATTGGAGCGAGCTGGCTGTCCTGGTGTTGGCCGTGTTTACCGCGCTGCTGATCGGTGCCATTGTCATTTGGGTGACCCGCGCGGCGGATCTGCGCGGCGCCGGGCTGCCTTGGGAGCAAGTGATCCCCGAAGCGAGTGCCCTGGTGCTTTCCGCTTATGGCGGATTGTACGAAGGTGCCATCGGCTCGGCGCGTGCTCTGGCGGGCAGTCTGATCTATTCCACCCCTTATATTATGGCCGGGCTTGCCGTCGCGTTGGGATTTCAGTGTGGCTTGTTCAACATCGGGGTGGAGGGCCAGCTCTATATGGGGGCGCTCTGTGCCACCATCGTCGGCTTCTCCGTCACCGGCTTGCCCCTCTACATTCACCTGCCCCTGTCCGTCGCTGCCGGTGCGTTGGGGGGTGCCATCTGGGGCGCGATCCCCGGCGCGCTCAAAGCGATCACCGGCGCCCATGAAGTCATCAACACGATTATGATGAACTACATCGCGGTCAAGACAGTGGATTACCTGGTCAAGAACCCCCTCAAGGATGTGACGGCGACGTTGGATCGCACCCCCTTTGTTGCCGAGTCGGCGCGCTTTCCCCTGTTGGTGCCCGCGCTGAACATCCATTCCGCCGTGCTGGTGGCGCTCGCCGCCATCGGGCTGGTGTGGTATTTCCTGTTCAAGACCACCTGGGGCTTTGAGATTCGCACGGTGGGCGCGAACCCGAGTGCCGCGCGCTATGCCGGCATCAGCGTGAAGCGCAATTTTGTGCTGGCCATGGCGCTTTCTGGGATGTTGGCTGGCATGGGAGGGCTGGACGTGGTGCTGGGCCGTCCGAGCGAGTATGCGCTCAAAGCGGCGTTCTCAGCCGGCTTCGGGTTTGACGGCATCGCGGTCGCTATGCTCGCCAAGAGCCACCCGCTCGGCATCTTCCCGGCGGCTTTCTTGTGGGGTGCCCTGCGCAACGGTGCCGGTCTGATGCAGGTGCGCGCTCAGGCAATCTCGATTGACCTGGTCAACATCATTCAGGGATTGGTGATTATGTTCATCGCCGCCGATCAGATCATCCGCTGGCTGTACCGCCTCCGCGCGCGTGAGGAAAAAGAGGTGGTCTTCACGCGCGGGTGGGGAGGGTAAGCGATGCACCCGACCAAGCGAGTCAATCCCGACGGACAAAGACGCTTCATCACCCGGGCGCGTGGCCTGGGGCTGTTCTTCCTTGTCTTGGCCGCCGTTGTGCTGGTTTGGACGCTCCGCGCCAGTGCAC
>JASFBB010000378.1:0-2155 GCA_036172345.1 Anaerolineae bacterium | reverse complement strand
GTGATAGATGAGCAGCTGCCCGTGGGCGTGCGGCCCCGAACCCAGGCTGATGATGATGCAGTTCCTGGCGCGCTGCGTGATGAGCTGGCAGACGCGGTCGGGCACCATCTCGAGCAGGATGGCGAAGGCGCCGGCCTCTTCCAGCACCTTGGCATCCTCGACGATCTTCTTCGCCTGTTGGGCGGCGCGCCCCTGCACTCGAAAGCCCCCCAACGCGCCGGCGCTTTGCGGCGTCAGCCCCAGATGCCCCATCGTTGGAATGCCGCACTTGACGGTCGCTGCGACGCGGTCGGCCATCTCCGCGCCGCCCTCCAGCTTGATGGCGTCACAGCCTGCCTCGGCCATGAAGCGTCCGGCGTTGCGGATGGCGACCTCTACCGAGGGCTGATAGCTCATATAGGGCATGTCGCCGATCAGCCAGGCGTGGGGATTCCCCCGCCGCACCGCCTGCGCATGGCGGATCATGTCCTCCATGGTGACCGGCAGGGTGGTGTCATAACCCAGCATCGTCATCCCAAGGCTGTCACCCACCAGCACCATGTCGATGCCAGCCTGATCCTGGAAATAGGCCGTGGGATAGTCATAGCAGGTCAGCATGGTGATGGGCACGCCCTCGGCCACCTTCTGGAACAGCATAGGGAGTGTCACACGTTTTCGTTCTGTCATGGAAAGACCTCCACAGGATATTAGCCGCGCGTGTTGACCAGCACGACGCCGGAGAGTGCCAGACCACCGCCCGCCAGCGCGGTTGCGGTGGGCATTTCGCCCAACCACAGCCAGGCGATCAGGATTGCCAGCGGCGGTATAAGATAGAGAAAGCTGGAAAGGCTGCTGGCCGTCACCCGCGCCAGCGCATAGCTCCAACCGATGTACCCCAATGCACCGGGGAAAATGCCCAGGAACAGCACCGCCAGCGTGGCGTCGTGGGATGCTATGGGCACGGTCTCGAACAAGCCCGGCGCGAAGACGAGCAAACAGGCCGTGCCCGCCCAGATGGCATAGGCCGTCACGTTCAATGCGCTGTAGCGGGAGAGCAGCGGTTTGATCAGGTTGATATAAGCCGAGGCGGAGATCGCCGCCATCAAGGGCAGCAGAGCGTTCATGTCAAAGCGCAGCGCGCTGCCATCACCGCCGATGGCGATCAGCGCCGCGCCGCCAAAGCTCAACAGAATGCCGCCCCAGCCCCACACCGAGAGGCGCTCTTTGAGCACCAACGCCGCCAGCAATGCAGTGAAGATGGGTGAGGTGGCGACCAGCAGGCTGGCCGCGCCTGCCGCGACCGTGATTTCGCCGTAATTCAGCGCCACGTTGTACACCGTGAAACCGAAAAACCCGGCGAGAACGAGCCTGGGCACGTCCTGCCGCCGCGGCAAGGGCTGCCGGGTGGCCAGCATATAGAGCGCCACCATCGCAGAGCTCACCAGGTAACGCATCAGCGCTACCTGGCCGGGTGCGTAATCGGCCACCGCGACGCGGATAGCCGCAAAGGCGGACGCCCATGTCAGGATGACAAAGCATAACACCCGAAGCGTGTGTCCATCGAGTTTGGATTGTGTCATCTGCAATGAATGTCCAACGGCTCTCTTGGAGTTTGTGCGTGAATTATACTACCCGTTCCCGCTGCGCGTCCAAGCAGCAGCGAGGTGATAGGTAATTTCAAATTGGGGGCGGATGGAAGCGGCGGTTTCAGAGTTGCGACGGTTATCCGAGCCACGACCATTTATCCGAGCCGCGACCGTGAGGGAGCGGTATCCGGCCGCTGGCTGACGCGCGCGGCTCGGTTCAAACCATCTGAGCCGCGACGATTATCCGAGCCGCGACCGTGAGGGAGCGGTTTGTGTCGCTTGCTCACACGCGCGGCTCGGTTTGGGCCGCTTACTTACGTGCGCGGCTCGGTTCAAACCATCCGAGCCGCGACCGTGAGGGAGCGGTTTGTGCCGCTTGCTGACGCGCGCGGCTCGGTTTAATGTATCTGAGCCGCGACCGTGAGGGAGCGGTTTAACGTGCCGCTTGTTGACGCGCGCGGCTCGGTCACGCGCACGACTCGATTAAAAAGCCACCCGCAAAAGAGCTCCGGAGGAGTCCCTTGGTGATCAAGAGCGAAGCATGCTTACCTCAGGGCTTGCGCACTCGTATTCGTTGCTCATCGGCCACA
>JASFBB010000377.1:0-7132 GCA_036172345.1 Anaerolineae bacterium | reverse complement strand
GGTGATTCTGCAAGAATACTTAGACCACCAAACCTGATTACTCACAGAGAGGGATGCTCGTGCGCAAGAGACTGTGGCTTTTTCTACGAGGATTTTTCTTTGTTGCTGCGCCGTTCGCCTATGTCCAGAGCGACAATTACCATACCACGTATCTGCCTGTGTTCCGACGCGCTACTCCATCACATTTATCCGGATGCGAAACGGTAGACAGGGCAATCGACCCAACCAGCCCGGCTCAACCGATACAAAAGGGGGCTCCGCTAATGGCAATTGCTGGGCAAGGAGCTGCTGCGCTTGATCAACAGGTAATCCACGAACAATGCTCACGACCTGATTGGTGTCGATCTGTGCTATTGCCTCGGCAGAGGCTCGAATTGTAAAAGTGACCGAGCGATCATCCGCCACACTTAGCACCTGGCCGATTTCAAATTGGAGGCTGCGGGGATCCAGCTTATGTCCTTTGGGCATCTTTGCCTGTAAAGCAGCCACTCCTAGCTGATTGGCATATTGAGTCGCGATCACTGTTCCTCGCACTACCGCGTGCATGTCTAAAGAGAGCTGATCTGTCTGCTCGCCATCCAGGCTGGGGGTGAAAATTCCCTCCAACGGTAGCACTATCACCGATTCGGGGGGTAAGAACTCCTGCTCTGCCAACTCGCCTTTGAGGCGATTGTAACCTTCCTGGTACATCTTCTGCAGAACGATGGACCATAGGCGATCTTTGTCCTCCCGTGTGACCACACCCGCTTGCTTGACTGCTCCCCCGCTGGTTGGCATCTCGTTGATGACAGCTAATTGACGAGCTAGAATAGGATGCTCAATGCGATTAATCTGGCCCGCTGCCACATTACCGATGGGACCAGGATCCACAGCAGTGATCGTCACCACAGCGGTGGCATTCAGTGCAGCCGGCACCGTTGTTGTAGTATTGGTCGTGAAACGCACGTTTAGGCCACGCGAGGTGCTAATGGTAGTACTGATCGGCACGGTCACCTCTTGGAGCGTGCGGTTGATAAACGTCACAGCACCGCTAGCACGTTCTGTGGGCAATGCACTGGCGCCGGAAGGCGCGATAACACCTACGTCGCGCAGCTCCACCTGTGCCAGGCGTGCCGGTATGTCTAGCGTCTGGTAGTTAACCCTTTCTGCCTGAGGATCGGCGCGGAGGACTAATTCGGCCTGCACAGGGGTTCGTTTGGGTCTCAGATGGATAGACCCCTCCGGATAGAGCAACAGCACTACCACACCGATCATAGCGCTCAGAATCGCCAGTAGGACCAAAAATCCCAGAGCGCTCAGAAGCCGCCGCGCAAGTATTTGCGAAGGAGACACTCGACGTCCGGGTTTAATGCGAAAGACGGGCAACCACTTGGGACGCACTATCTTCCGAGGGGGACGCTCTGGCAATGAAATACCGGGTACTTTGTCCAGCTCGGTTACTTCCTCATAGGCTGTGACCACCTCGCCTGATTGACCCCGTTCCGGTACCTCATCAGCGGATTTCAACCACTGGGAGCGACGTGCATGCTCGACCGACCTGAAAGGGGTCAGACCAGCTTCGATAGCCAGCTCGCTCACCCATGGATCTGATGTGACCAATGCAGCAATACGTCCCGTACTGCTGGCATAACGTGCTATGAGCTTTAAACTCACAAGGCTTCGTAATACGCGATTCCGCGCCGGGAGAATGAGCAACACACGCTCTGCGTCTGCCCACTCTAGCCGGTCGCGCACGACAGCAGCGTCGTCATCTGGCTCGAGATAGATGACCTGTGCCGGCTTCTCCTGTACTACTTCCTGTGCCTCGGCCATCGGCCGTATCGCCTTTCTGAAACGGGGCTTTTGCCTCACCATATCACACTAGTTGCCAGCCCGATCGCAGGTGCCAGAAAGTCTCTCGTAGGTTGAGGGGGCACATGAAGCAAAAGAGGATGGCCTGGTCGGCGTACGCCTAGAGAACGCCCCAAAGACTCAATCTCTATGGCTCGATCGAAGTGTATCCCTACCGCCCTTTCCAAACTGCGCATTGATAAGACAAGGTCCGGGAGCAAGCTCCCGCCTCCTGTGATAAACACACGACCAGGCAGGACACCTTCACCGTGCCCAATAGCCAATGTCTCCCTATTATATGTTAATATCCCCGACGTACTATGCCAATACTCACTTGCCAGAGTGCGTAGCCCAGATATAAGTGAATCGACCCAGTCGTCCACCGGTTTTTTTAAGGCACATTGTACCAGCGAGACATCCTCTTGAGAGAGGGTATTGTCCACATAGGCACGTTTCAATGCCTCCGCATGCTCCGGCATACAACGAAACGTTCGTGCAAGGCTAGTTGTAATATATTCACCTCCCTGTGGCCACCACATGGATGCAACCAGGGCTCCGTGGCGGATCAGACTAAGGCTGGTGCCCTGATGGCCTACGTCGAGCAGAATCGCGTCGTGCTGTGGCACCAATGTTGCCAAAGATTGTGGCACGGCCATAATTGCGCAGGGAAAAATCTCCAACCTATTAGCAATGGCCACTACCGAGCGCATAATCTTGGATGGCACAGCGGCCCCAAAAATAGACACAGCGAGCACCTTACCCTTAAGGCCAGTTGCATCACTGACTGGATAGCCATCAACGAAGAGCACCAAGCTATTCGTTGGAGCAAGTGGTTCCCATGTTTCGTCTTGTTCATTTCGAATGGATAATTGTTCGCGGAGTAGGGTTCTTGCTCGTCCACACAACCTTTTCACCTCACGTGCCGAGATAGGCACTGTCGGATCAGGGCGCCTTTGGCACAGCGTGAGCAGCTTGCCGCGGATGAAACGCGCTGGCAGGCAGAAAACCGCATCGTCTGGCACTACCTTATATCCTAGACCTGACAGCGTATGATCCTCTGCGATTGTCAATGCCTCTTCTGCAGCGGCAGCAAGTGTGAGGATTGCTGCACGGTCACCATCAAGGCTACCAGCACGCGCAGAGGTGATGCCGTAACCCAGAATTCGTATCGTATCGTCTTCCCGTTGTGTCACCACAGCTTTCAGTGATTCGGCGCCAATATCGAGCAAGCTAAGATACTTGTACCGCGCGTGTCTTGTTTTCAGGGGGATGCTGAAGGAGCCCAATGAATGGTTTCTAATCGAATCGAAGAGAGTGCGCATCGCAGGATATTTTTCTTACTACGTGGAAATGCCCATTTTTCAATCATGTAGTGCTTGGCGCACTAAATCCGGCACCACTTCCAATGCCTCATCCATACGCGCTACATCGTGTCCTCCCGCTTGCGCCAAAGTGGGCTTGCCGCCACCGCTTCCTCCTACTCTTTGCGCTACAGCGCGCACAAGATTGCCAGCATGCACCCCTCTTTGTACCAGATCAGGAGTCACGGCGGCCACAAAGTTAGGCTTTCCGTTCAATATGGTGCCTAAAACGATCACTCCTGAGCCAAGCCGCTCACGAAACCAGTCACTCATCTCACGTAATGTGGTTATATCACCTACATCCACTTTGGCAGATAGCACATTCACACTATCAACTCTTTTGACTTCGCCCAGAATATGCTCGAAATCTCGACGAGCGAGCTCGCGCCGCAAATTGGTGATCATCTTTTCTTTAGATTGCAACTGGTCCAGGAGACTCAGCACTTTGCGGTCTATCTCTTCAGGATCGCATCCCAAGAAAGCTGCTGCTGCATCCAGTGCCGTCATCCGCTTCTGCACCAGTTGATAAGCATGACGGCCTGTCACCGCTTCGATACGCCGGATACCAGCCGCAACACCGCTCTCGGATACGATATAGAACAGTCCAATATCGCCGGTGTACTCTACATGAGTGCCACCACACAGCTCCTGGCTGAAGATCTCGTCGTCCTCACCAATTTTCACCACTCGCACTACATCTCCGTATTTCTCTCCGAAAAGAGCTACCGCTCCCTCGGCGACAGCCCGACGATATTCTTTCTGTTCGATGCGCACGGCATAATTGGCCAGGATCGCTTCGTTTACTAGGTTTTCAATTGTACGTAGTTCCTCTTGAGTCAGCATAGTAGGGTGAGTAAAGTCAAAACGTAGATGATCCGGTGCCACCAAGGAGCCTGCCTGTTGGACGTGCTCGCCGAGCACGTAGCGCAACTCGCTATGTAGAAGATGCGTAGCAGTATGATTGCGCATAATATCCCAACGGCGATCTAAATCTACTGAGGCCCAAACGGTGTCATCTACGCGTACGATACCCGACTTAACCTGTCCGATGTGGACGATCAGCCCAGTTACCGGTTGGCGTACGTCTTGCACTTGAAACTCCCAGATCGGAGGAGAATCTGGGCTGTGGAAATGGGCAATCAAACCTGTGTCACTGACTTGACCTCCTGACTCCACGTAGAAAACGGTGTCGGTCAGTACAATCTCCAGCTGTTCTCCTGCCCGAGCTTCGCGGACAGGCGCTCTATCCTGCAAGATTGCCACGACTTTTGTCTCAACCTCGGCAGCCTCGTAGGGATTATAGTTGACCCCTTGAGGGCCTAGCTTGCGCTCCGCCTTCAACCGTTCGAGCAGATCGGCATAGAAAGCCAGGTTGTCCAGATCGGCTAGCTTGAAGCGCTCCGATGAAGACACCTTTTCGTGCTCTGCCATCGCTTCCCGATAGCCATCTTCGTCAACGAGCAAGCCGTTTTCCGCCGCGATGTCACGCGTGAGCTCGAAAGGGAATCCGTATGTAGTGTGCAATTTGAAGACGTCGGTGCCCGGAATGGTGGTACGTCCATCCTTTTTCAGCTGCTCTATGAGTTCGGTCAACATATTGAGCCCAAACTCATAGGTCTGATAAAAACGTTCTTCCTCCTGGGTGATGACATTCAGGATGAAATCGGCACGGGTGCGCAGCTCGGTGTAGTGTGGAGACATCTGGTCGATCACCACACGCGCGACCTCAGCTAGAAAAGGTCCGGTGAAGCCGGCCATACGACCATAGCGCGCAGCACGTCGCAAGATGAGGCGCAGGACGTATCGTCTGCCCTCGTTACCAGGTATAACACCATCGGCGATCATAAAGGTTACCGCGCGGCTGTGGTCGGCGATAACGCGATACGCCACTATATGTTGTGCGCGTTGCTCAGCATTGTGGCCGAGCAGCTGCTGTACCCGATCCATAATTGGTGTGAACAGGTCAGTGTCGTAATTGCTGCGTTTTCCCTGGATGACAGCCACAATGCGTTCTAAACCCATCCCGGTATCCACTCCGGTGCGCGGGAGTGGAACACGCGTACCATCCGATCTCTGGTTAAACTGCATAAAAACCAGATTCCATATCTCCAACCAACGCTCACATCCGTTGTCAAGAGCGACGCTGCAGTCTGGTTGTCCGCATGTGCAGTACTCTGGCCCCCAGTCATAATGCACTTCGCTCGTGGGACCACACGGACCAACATCGCCCATCATCCAGAAATTGGTTTTATCCCCCATACGGTGGACGCGGGCAGGGTCAATCCCAATGTCATTAATCCAATATCCATAAGACTCATTGTCATCGTGGTGCACCGTGTAGTAGAGATGATCAGGATCAAGTCGGTACACCTGGGTCAAGCACTCGTAGGCGTAGTGGATAGCCTCCCTCTTAAAGTAGTCACCGAAGGAAAAATTTCCCAACATCTCGAAGAACGTGTGGTGTCGAGGGGAGGGTCCCACGTTTTCGAGATCGTTGTGTTTTCCGGAAACGCGCATACACTTTTGTACTGTTACAGCGCGTTGATAGTCACGCTTTTCCAGGCCCAAGAAAACGTCTTTGAACTGCACCATACCGGCATTGGTGAACAACAATGTAGGATCATTGCTGGGCACAAGTGAAGCACTCGGCACGATGACATGTCCATTTCGGCGAAAGTAATCCAGAAAGGCCTGGCGGATCTGGGCACTATTCATAGCACGCGAAGCCCCCGTTTTCGAAGCGATATTGGACTAGAAGGTGGCACACATGAGCTCAAAAGATATCTCCCCGTAATCGTTGAGGTGCAGAACCGTTGGAGATTATCAAAGTACCTCTGCACATGACTTGATAAAGAGATTGTAACGGGAGAAAAAGAGGATGTCAAAAGAGGGTTTCACAAGCGAAGAACTCGGCGAGAATTCGGTGGGTGGCAGAGGTGTGGTAGAATTATGGGTAAGATATCTCTACAGGATAGATACGAATGAGGACGAAACTTTCTAAGTCGTTAGGCAAGGTTTCACTTTTTCACCATCTACTCACTCAGTCCATCAAATGGGCATCCGCTTTGACGTTTTTGGGATTACTGGGTGTCTTAGGCGGCGCTGTTAGCTTATTCGCAGCAGAAGATGCGATGGTATCCCCATCATTATCTCCCACTGTCACACCCCAAGCGGCTGAGACGCCGGAGCCCTTTATGCCTGTCATCGAGGAGTTTCGGTGTGACCCGTGTGCCATTGATCCGGGCGAGTTTGCCACGCTGCACTGGAATGTGCGCGGCGCGCGCTGGGTCACCCTGGACGGGCGAGGTGTTGAGGCGCCGGGCTCGCTGCGGGTGCGCCCCGATCAAACCACCACGTATCGCCTGGTGGCGGTCAATCCGAACGGGCGCAGTGAGAAAGCAGTCACCATCGAAGTGCGCGGTCTGCCGGTGATCCACCATTTCAGTTGCTCTCCATGCCAGGTGCGCGCCGGCGAGCCGGCTACGCTCAGCTGGGATCTGAGCGGCGGAGTGGCAGCTTATCTGGATGGCCAAGGGGTTACTGCGCCGGGCAGCACCGTGGTCTATCCGCAAAAGACTACCACTTACCGCCTGGAAGCGGTGGGCGAGCACGGCAGCGTCGAACGCTTGGTGACGGTGACTGTCCTCGAAGGGGTGGACCCCGAGGCCATCCGCCTTGCTTTGGAGCAACTGGGTTATCGGGTACGGGCAGTGCATTTGCATCCGTTGGGCAGTGGCAAACGTTCATGGACTGTAGTGATGGCGGCGACATGCCCGTTTGCACGGGCATGTGCGCAGGCCGTAGCAGCCCAATTCTACTGGGGGCTCAAGGTGCTGTATGACAGCGGCGCAGCAGAGCCGCTGACAGTCGGCCTGTTCGACAGCATGCGCTACACCACCTTTCTGACCGTGGCTCCGGAGACGTTCGAGGCGTTCCTGCGC
>JASFBB010000376.1:0-2229 GCA_036172345.1 Anaerolineae bacterium | reverse complement strand
TTTGTGCAACCGGAAGGCCGACGACGGGTGCGTTGCAATCCTGCGCCCATTATCATTCGCGCCGTGACCACGTGTCCGAGCCGCGACCGTGAGGGAGCGGCCATCATAACCGCTTGCTGACGCGCGCGGCTCGGTTACACGCGCGGCGAAGAAATATCCTCGCAATCGGAGGGGATGACGCCTCGCTCCGCATCGCGCGAGCAGGCGGGATTACAACGCCCATCAGCGATCAACGGGTCAGGTCTGACTTTTTCGCAACCTGTGGGATGACTTCGGCAGCGAGGGAAACGCTCTGCGCAGTTAGGCTATCCTGAAACCATACATCATCTATGTACCAATTGCTGATACCCGAAGAATTGGTCTCAACGCGCAACTGGAGATCGACGGTTTTCCCGCGGTAGCGGCTGAGGTCGACCACGCGCTGGACCCATCCGCCTGTGTTGCGTGTGGTGCATAGGTAATAAGATTCGATCACGACTCCATCCACAACCACGCTGCCGCGGTCTGCCCCGCATGTATCGGCAGAATGGATCCAATGCCAATAGGCCAGATAGGGACGCTCGGCAGGCACCGTCACTGCTTGCCGAACGTAGGAGACCTCGTCGTCATCGCCACCCAACCAGGCAGCCCAGTCGCCACCGCGCGGTAGCACAGTCAGCTGACCTTTGTTCAGGATCACCCGCCATCCTTGTTGTGAAAACTCAGACCAGGCGCTCGGACCGTCTTCAAACCCTCCATTCGTCGGAACGGCCAGCGTAGGGGGTTGTGGGGTTGGCTGAGGTGCTTGGGAACCGCTGTGACGCGCCACGACCGGCAGGAAGAGCTTCACACGCTGCTCACCATTCGGCTGGGAGCCACCTGAAGTAGTAGTGGGGCGCTTGTATTCGACATAGCTGGCATCTTCACCCACGGATGAGATGCCATACTTGATGCGCATCATCCCATTTTCGCCCCAATGTGTTCCCCACGAATTGCGCAGGTACCAAATCCCTTGTGCATCGTCCCAGCCCACCAGGATCACCGCATGGTTGGTGCCGTAAGGGCATTGGCCGCGCTCGTCTGTCTGGAAGATGCCGCCTGTATACCGGACAAAAGCGCTCCCAGCGCACACACCCGCGGTGACCGGTCCATAGTTGTAGATGGCTTGCTTGAGTGCCGCCACGGACGGAACACCATAGCCGGCCACCAAACCCCACGACAGGATTTTCTCATAGTGCGGGTGTGGCCCGTTGCACGCCGTCTTTTGAGCTAGGTAACGAAAATCGCTCTCGTACACGGCGCCGGCATCCAGCTCGCCGGGCGGGATGCTGTTGTAGTGATAGTCATGCGCCCAAAAGCCCCCATTGCATGACCAGCTTTGCGTATTACAGGATAATAGGTATTGCTCGGAGAGATCGCGCTCGACACCGTCGTGTATTTTGATGGCCGATTCGAGCACGCCTGTGGTGGCAAACGCCCAGCAGCTGCCACAAGCGCCCTGATCTTTGATCGGCGTGCATTTGCCCTGTTCGCACCAATTAAATTGGGATGGCAGGCCCAGCGCGGTCGTGTCAGCAGCGCCCACTTCAGTTGCGGGTGTAGGAGAGGGAATTGGGGTGGGAGTGGGCCAATTGGCACCCGTGAAAGGGCCGACTGTTTGGATCGTGGCCGAGAACGTAGCCAGCGGCGGCGCCGTGCGCTCCCATGGGCGGCGCAACGCTAATACCAGTTCGGTTTCACCGGCCTCAACCGCGGCAAAACGCAACACTTGCTGGAGTGGAGCGCCAGGTGCTTCTGAGGATGTCTCGAACTCGGGCATCTCGCCCTGCCGTTGCACGATCAGGGAAAGGTCTCCCTGCACAAGTTCCCAAAGGTACCCTGCTGAGGGATTGGCCTGCAACCGGATGACCAGCAGGGTGTCCTCATAAAGCGTGACCCGACGGCCGTCATCGGCAGCGGTCAGGACGATCTCGTGGTACGACGTGCCCTCCGCTTGAGTCGGGAGAGCGGCGATGCCATTCGCCGCCAGGAAGAGGAGCGATAGGATTGATACAAGCCACAGGGAATTCCAGCAAAACCTATGACGCCAGCCGCATTCCATCCCGCAAGGCCCCTTCCCATAATGCCTCAACTACATTCAGCATATCAGACGGGAAGGCGCCTCTCAATAGGAATGGTGTCATAGGAATCGGGTACTATAGGGCGGGGATCTCTATCCGAGCCGCGACCGTGAGGGAGCGGTTGTCACGG
>JASFBB010000375.1:0-8322 GCA_036172345.1 Anaerolineae bacterium | reverse complement strand
GGTGTATGCCTGGAATCCGTCGATCACCGGCACGAAATCCGAGGACACCATCCTGGTCGGCCCGGACGGCAACGAGGTGCTGACTGAGATACCCGGTTGGCCTGTCATCCCGGTCACCCTGCCGGGCGAAAAGACGTCTATTTCCAGGCCGGCTATCCTGGAGATCACCTGAGTGCGGCGATGCCGCAACGATCCCTGAGGATGGAGGAGGCGACTTCTAGGGGTAGGTATTTAAGCACGCGATGGCGTTGTTGGGCGCCTGCGGTGGCGTGGGTTGCTGCCCGCTGGGCTAAAGCTCAGGGCTGACACTTCAAGCCCTGACGGGCTCCCTGGCCTGTCGCCAGACTCAGCCGGCTTCAGGTGGCCTGTGGCGGACGCGCGCCGCGCGGTTGGATGAAAAAACCATCCCCAAAAGGGGAGAGGCGAGATCCACCAATAAGCGAGAGGACGAATGGCTGGCGTGCTCGAAGCCCAGCTCTATGCACAACCGCACCGCCGTTATAATCCACTCACCGGCGAATGGGTGCTCGTCTCTCCCCAGCGCACGCAACGCCCATGGATGGGGCAGGTGGAGCGTGTCGCCGAGGCGACACGCCCGCGCTACGACCCGAATTGCTATCTGTGTCCGGGCAACACGCGGGCGGGTGGCGTGCGCAATCCTGATTACACCGGCACCTTCGTCTTCACCAACGACTTCCCTGCCCTGTTGCCCGACGCGCCGCTTCAGCGCGCCAATTCACACCCCCTGCTGGTCGCCGAGGGGGAGCGTGGCACATGCCGTGTGGTATGCTTCTCCCCGCGCCACGACCTGACGCTGGCCGAGATGGGCCTGGCGGAGATCCGTGCAGTCGTGGACGTGTGGGCATCCCAGGTGACCGAGCTGGGGAATCTATATTGTTGGGTGCAGGTCTTCGAGAACAAGGGGGAGATGATGGGCTGTTCCAATCCCCATCCACATGGGCAGATCTGGGCGGGCAGCGCATTGCCCAACGAACCGACTAAGGAAGACCGCCAGCAAGCCGCCTACTTTGCCGTCCATGGCAGCCCACTGTTATTGGACTACGTGGCGTTGGAACAGGAACAAGGTGTGCGGGTGGTGGTGGAGAACGCGCATTGGCTGGCGGTGGTGCCCTTCTGGGCGATTTGGCCGTTTGAGACGCTGCTGTTGCCCAAACGCCATGTCTTGCACCTACCCATGCTGGACGAGGCGGAGCGCGATGCCCTGGCGGATGCGCTCAAACGCCTGTTGACCCGCTACGACAACCTCTTCCGGGTTTCATTTCCTTATTCGATGGGGTGGCACGGTGCCCCGTGTGGCGTGGAAGCGTGTGCACACTGGCAACTGCACGCCCACTTCTATCCACCGCTGTTGCGCTCGGCGACCGTGCGGAAATTTATGGTGGGCTATGAGATGCTGGCCGAAGCACAGCGTGACCTGACCGCGGAACAATCTGCCGAGTGGTTGCGCACCCTGTCGGACGTGCATTATAAGGCAAGTTGAGAGGGGCATTGTGGAGCTGCTCACCCGCGTGATGGAGGTATTTCGCCACCGATTCGGGACTCCGCCCTGGTTCGTCGTGCGTGCCCCCGGTCGGGTGAACCTGATCGGCGAGCACACCGATTATAACGATGGGTTTGTGCTCCCTATGGCGATCGATCGGGCGGTGTGGATCGCACTGAGTCCGTTTGCCGGGCCATATGTGTTGGTTTATTCGCTCGACTTCGACGGCATCGCTGAGTTTGCGCTGAACGACCTGCGCCGCGCGGCCAGCGGCTGGGTGGAGTACCTCAAAGGTGTGGCATGGGTGTTGCAGGAGGCAGGGTATCCGTTGCATGGCTGGCGAGGGGTGCTCAGCGGTGATGTCCCCATCGGGGCCGGATTGTCCTCATCAGCGGCGTTGGAGATGGCAGTGGCGCGCGCGTTTGCCGCAGCGTCGGGCTGGGAGTGGAAACCCAAGGAGATGGCACTGCTGGGCCAGCGTGCAGAGAACCAATGGGTGGGTGTTAATTGCGGCATTATGGATCAGATGATCTCGGCGTGCGGCAAGGCAGGCCATGCCCTGTTGCTTGACTGTCGCTCGCTGGATAGCGCGTTGGTGCCCTTGCCACCCGCCACCGCCGTGGTGATCCTGGACACAGCGACGCGGCGTGGACTGGCGGATTCGGCTTACAACGAACGGCGTGCCCAATGTGAAGCGGCGGCGCGCTATTTCGGCGTCCCCGCGTTGCGTGACGTCACCCCCGAAGAATTCGCCAGGAAAGCGAGCGGGCTGGATGAAGTCACGCGGCGGCGCGCCCGCCACGTCATCACCGAGAACGCGCGCACGTTGCAGGCGTGTGAGGCGATGCAGCGCGGCGATGCCGCTCAGCTGGGGGCGCTCATGCAGGCGAGCCACGCCAGCTTGCGCGACGACTTTGAGGTGTCCAGCCGGGAGCTGGACGTGATGGTGGAATGTGCCCTGGAGCAACCGACATGCTACGGCGCCCGTATGACGGGGGCCGGCTTCGGGGGGTGTGCCGTGGCACTTGTGCAGGCTGAGGGGGCGCAAGAGTTTGCGGCGCAGGTAGCAGCGGCATACCGGGCACGCACGCAACGCGCCCCGGCGGTTTACATCAGCCAGGCTGCCGACGGCGCCGACGTCGTGGTGATGCCGGCATGATGGACCACCATTCGGCAAGCGTCACGCCAGGCCGAGCCGAGCAAAGTAATGGCTTGCCCTGGCCTCGGATTGCTCCTATCATGTCATAACGTAACGATCCAGCTCTCTTGGTGTTTTATTGCATGAAGCGCGAGAGCGGTCTGCCAGACGAGCAGCTCACAGCCAAGGATGAATATGCGCTCATTGAGCGCGCCCGAAGCGACCCGGAAGCGTTTGGCCTTTTGTACGAACGCTATGTCGGGAAGATTTACAACTATATATACTACCGGGTGGGCAACCATTACGACGCGGAAGATCTGACCGCGCGCACGTTTTACCGTGCCCTCAACCACATCGCGGAATATACGCCACGTGGGGCGCCTTTTTCCGCATGGTTGTATCGCATCGCGCATAACCTGGTGGTCAATTGGCATCGTGACCGACAGCGCCATCAATTGGTCTCGCTGGAGGAAGCGATGCTGCACACACCGCTCGAGCGCGTGGAAGAGCTTCACCAGCTGAGCGAGCACGAGGATGAGAAGGCACGCCTGCTCGCCGCGGTGCGGCAGCTGCCCGAGGATCGTCAGCAGCTGCTCATCCTGAAGTTCGTCGAAGGTCTGTCGAACGTCGAGATCGGGCAGATTATGGGACGTAGCGAGGGTGCGATTAAGTCGTTGTATTATCGCACACTGCTTTCCCTGCGTGAGATGCTCGGAGAGACGTCTGGGTGAGGAGAAGGGTCCCTGCGCCATAAGCGGCGTGACAGGCGATGAACCCAGGTAATTCGTAGCACTAGAGCGTTTGTGAAACTTCAACGATGGTTTTAGGCAGACGAGAGGACAACCGATGAAGACGATTTTACGAGGGCTGATCAAGAGCATTCGGACTCGCATCGAGCTGCTGATTTTGACGCCTTTTGTATACGAGGGAGAGGTGGATTATTTCCCATATACTGAAAAGATCGATGTCGCTGGCCTGCAGCGGTTGACGGAACGGCTGCACGATGCCCTGGTGCCCGTATCGCCCCGGGCAGAGTTCCGAGCGCGCCTCAAGGAAAACCTGTTGGCAGCGGCGAGCCAGCGCCTGGCAGCAGAAAGGGAGAGCCGGATCGCCGCCCTGCGTCGTCGCTGGATGCTCATCGGAGCGGCCGCCGGCTCGCTTTCGATGCTCTCCGTCGCTGGCATCGTCGCCGCGGTGTTGTTGCACCAGCGCACCATCCGCCTCTGACATCTGTATGGAATTATGCCCCGACGTGGAATGTTATGTCTCCGTCGATGTGGAGACATCCGGCCCCGCGCCCTTTTTGTACTCCCTCCTCGCCATCGGTGCTTGCTTAGTCTTTGACCCTGCCCAACGTTTCTATATCGAGCTGCGCCCTCTGAGTACCGCTGCCGTGCCAGAGGCGACCCGGGTGCACCAGCTCTCCATGGAACGTCTGGCCGCCGAGGGAGTGCCCCCCGCCGAGGCGATGGCGCACTTCGCGGACTGGCTGCAATCCGTCGTCCCGGAAGACAAAACCCCTTTGTTCGTCGGTTTTAACGCTGCATTCGACTGGATGTTCGTGAACGATTACTTCCATCGTTTTCTGGGGTATAACCCTTTCGGCCATGCCCCGTTGGATGTAAAATCCTTTTATATGGGCATAAGCGGCAGACGGTGGTGCGAGACCTCCATGCATCAGCTGGCGCTGCGCTATCTCGGCGGTTGCCGACTGACGCACCATGCCCTGGAAGATGCCCTCATCCAGGCGGAGCTGTTCCGTGAGCTGTTGGCCGAGTCGAGAGCCCGTCCTCACGGGCAAGCGCGCTCATTTTGAAAGGAGAATCTCTTATGGAAGATCAGCACAATGATGCGCCGGCGGCTGAGCTGCGCCGCATCCTAGAGTCGGCACAGCGGTTGGGCGTCGAAATGGACGAGGAAGAAGCGTTGCAGTGGTTGACCGCCATCGCCGCTTCGCGTGCCGCCCTCGGGCATGTGGTGGTGGATGCCGGCAGCGGGGTCTTCGGCCACCATGCCAGCATGCTGGACTTCAATCCTGCCGAGCTGGCGTACTTTCGTCAGGTGGGACGGTTGATCGAGTTCGCTGACGAGCCACCCTATGTCGAGACTGCATTGGCGCTTTCCGGTTCGGCCGCCCAGTCGCGCATTCAAACCTACCCCGGCGATCTCGATTACTTTGAGCGCGTCAACATCAAGGCAGCGACGCGCGAAGAGGCATGCCGCATTCTCTCCCGGCTGATGCGCGACAAAGCGCTGAGCACCATGGCCGGGGAGACGTATCGCCTGATCGAGGTGAAGTTCGGCAACTACCCGTGTGATGTCATGCGGGACGGACGCCTGGTGAAGAAGGGCATGCCAATCGCGTGGAGGCCTGAGGAGATCCGTGACGGGAAGATCGCCGCTGTGCAGCCGGATGGCACACCGGTAACTGTCACCTGGGAAGAGGCCTCCGCCGATCCCGGTTGGTGCAAGCTCGATTGGGTGGTCGCCGACCCGGTGCGTGCCAGCGTTGCCAACGCCAGCAACATGCTGGACGTCACCTGGGAAGCGCCCGATGGCACGATCACCCCGCTGGACGGTTATCTCGACCCCTATTTCCAAGAGGTCTACCTCGAGGCCGATTCGATCCCCATCTTCTCCAAGTTGGTGCGCCATATGAGCAACGATGCCCTTGATGATTATGTCGCTCAGCTGGAGCGTGAGGTGGCGAAATATCTCACCAAGGACGTCAACTACGGCAAGGCGGCGAAGCGTATGTACAACATCTTCCGGCTGACGGGGCGTTATCAGGAGGCCGCTTATCTGCGCGAGCTGTTCGACGAACCCGCGGCGATGTTATACCAGGTGTGGGCACTGATCCGCACTGTGGAAGAGGCGAGCGCGCCGGGCTCGACCATTGCGTTGGATGCCGTGATCGCGCAGACGGACGAGCTCGTCCTGGCCGTCACACGCGCCCTGGAAGGCGAGAGAGAGGTGGAAATCGTGCGCTACTTGCTGCGCCTGCGCGACAGCGTCGCCGCATATGGGAAGCGCGGCGCAGAATCTCCCCAGGTGGAAGCAGCGCGCCAGGAGGTGATCAACCTGGTCAACAACTTCTTCTACGAGAAGCTCACCGCCATTCCGGCGATCCGCGCTTATATGGAAGAGCGCATGCAGGCGATGCTTTAGATCAGACCCGCACCACTCCCGGACGCGCAGCGGCTAGGGTCAGATAAGGTATGGCTCTACAATGGGGAACATACCCAGAGGGTGTAGCCTCTTGAAAGTGGAATGTACCACGCATTGGGGCTATGTATTTCGGAGAGGAGGGGAGCTCCATGGGCATTCAAATGGCCACCTTTCTGCTGTTGCCCGTGCTCCTGGTGAGCGGGTTGATCCCATCGCCCATTGCGCCCCCACCTGTCTCGCCGCAGAGCTCGTCTGACTCGATGCCTCCGCGCGTGCTACAGAGCACTCCCGCCCCGGGTGAGGAGCTGCCCTTGGACGCCGCCATCGAGATCGTCTTCGACCGGCCAATGGACGCGGCATCGGTGGAGGGCGCTTTCCAGCTCTCTCCACCCGTCACCGGGCGCTTCGAATGGGCCGACGCGCAGACGCTGCGCTTCTGGCCCGATGCTCCGTGGGAGCGCGGCCAATCATATGCACTGAGCATCTCCCAGGAGGCGCGCGCACAAGACCAGCTGCCGCTGCGCGAACCCTTCCGCTTGCGCTTCGCCGCGGTCGGATTTCTCGAGGTCGCTCAGGTCATCCCAGCGGACGGCACCCAGGGTGTGGACCCGACGGAGGCCGCGATCACGGTGATGTTCAACCGTCCGGTGGTGCCGCTGGCCGCTCTGGCCGAACAGGCGAACTTCCCCCAGCCGCTGCAGCTGCGGCCCCCTGTGGCAGGCACGGGTGAGTGGGTCAACACCTCAGTGTATGTCTTCCGACCGTCGCAGCCATTGGCCGGTGGCAGCACCTGCACCGCTATAATCGCACGCGGCCTCACCGATACGACCGGCGGCCTGCTGGCGGCGGATTATACCTGGTCGTTCAGCACGGCACCCCCTATGATTGTCGCCACCCAGCCAGGCGATGGCGCTGAGATGGTCAGTGTCCGCCCCGAGATCCAGGTGCAGTTCAACATGGCGGTCGACCCTGTCTCGGCGAGAGAGGCCTTTCACCTGAGGCGCGATGGAGAAGAGATACCCGGCGCGCTGCAGGTGGTGGGCAACACTGTGTATTTCACCCCCACCCAGCAGCTGGAGTTCGACACCCTCTATCGGGTCGAAATTGCTCAGGGTGTGCGCGCCGCGGCGGGCGGCCCACGCGGCATGCCCCAGAACTATATCTTCACCTTCCGCACGGTGCCGCTGCCCAGAGTGGTGGCCACCGAACCACAAGATGGTGAACAGGCTGCGCATCCTTACACCGATTTCACCATCCGCTTCAACGCACCGATCGACCCTGCCACCGTGCTGCCCTGCCTGACCTTCAGCCCGAACATCACCGCCTCGCAGGTGGTCACCTATTACCGTGAGTGGGATCACAGCTTCACCATCCAATTCGGGGCGCAGCCCTCCACGGAATATTGGATTGCCATCGCGCCGGGCATCCGCGATCCCTACGGCAATGCGACAGCTGAGGAATTGACAGTGCACTTCCGCACGGCGGCGCTCTCGCCCGACTTCCGCCTGGTCACGCCTGGCATGGTGGGCACCTACGATGCCGCAGCGCCGGCGCGCGTCCTGATTGCCTTTGTCAACATCACCGAGCTCGACCTCGCACTCTACCGCCTAGTGCCTGACATGATCACCTACCCGGAGTGGCAATGGGAGGAGTATCGCCCGCTACGGGCGAGTTTGGTGCGGCGCTGGCGCGAGTATCTCGAGGCGCCGCTCAACAAACCCAGCTATGCGCGCATTGCGCTGGCTGAGGACGGTGGGCCGCTGGAAGCGGGCCTGTATCTGTTGCGCATTGACTCGCCGCAATTGCCTGAAGAGCGCTGGCAGCGTTGGAATCGCACCCATGTGTTGGTCGTCTCCGCGCTCAATCTGGCTTTCAAATATGGCCCGCGCGATGCGCTAGTGTGGGCGACCGATTTGAGCGGCGGTGCACCGGTCGCGGCGCTCCCCGTGCAACTCTATGATGTGGACACTGAGCAGGTGGTGGATACCCAGACGACTGATGCCCAGGGAGTGGCAAGGTTCGCGCTGGATGAGCAGCGCCATCGCAATCTGATCGCCTATTCCACGGAGCCGTTCGCCGCCGTGTCCAGCCGCTGGGCACGCGGTACCAGCGCGTGGGATTTTGGTCTGCCCGCCACGTATGATTGGGACGAGGTGCGTGTGGTGCACTACACTGACCGCCCCATCTACCGGCCCGGCCAGACGGTCTATCTGAAGGGGGCGCTGCGCGCCGAGGACGATGCCGTCTATGCCCTCTCCGATGCCGACCGGGTGCAGGTGACGATCACCGACCCCAACCATGAGACGGTCTATGATGCAGAGTTGCTGCTGAATGATAACGGCACCTTCGAGAGCAGCTGGTCCATCGGCGAGGGTGCTCCCCTGGGTAGTTATGTGATCACTGCCAAGTACGCCCAGCGTTTCTTCGAGACCACCTTCCAGGTTGCCGCGTATCGCCCGCCTGAGTTCGAGGTGACAGTGACCCCGGCGGTCTCTGAGGTGGCCCAGGGCACACC
>JASFBB010000374.1:0-4315 GCA_036172345.1 Anaerolineae bacterium | reverse complement strand
GCAGCGCATCGCCGCCGCCCTGGGAACGCCCGACGCCGCGCAGGTGCTCAGTGAGGTGTGGCCCCAGGTGCGCAAGGAGACCATCGACTATGGCATTATGGAAAAGGCATGCGGCGTGGTGGTGATCCCGGTGGACATCGGCTGGAGCGACATCGGCGACTGGGAAGCGTTATACGGCGTGCACACGGCGTGCGCGGATAGGAATGTCGTCCTGGGCAACCACTTGGGCATCGCCACCAAAGGCTGCCTGATCCGCGGTGGTGACAAGCTCATCGTGACGATCGGGTTGGAGAACACGATTGTGGTGGATACCGAAGATGCCATCCTCATCTGCGCACGCGACCGCGCGCAGGATGTCAAGACGGTCGTGGAACAGCTGCAAGCGAACGGGATGACCAATCTGCTATAGACGACGAGGGATACATCGGTATGGAGACGTTGACGGCTTATTGTCTTAAGTGTCGCACCAAACGAGCGATGCGTGATCCCCAGCCGAGCTATACGACGACGGGCAAGCCGTGCACGCAAGGGGTCTGCCCGGAATGCGGCACTACCTTGTTCAAGATGGGGCGCACGCCGGCGCATGCCGCGCTACCGGCACCCCAGGTATCTTCTGCGCAGGGAAATGCCAACCGTACCGCGCGCCAGGCCAAGGCGGTGTCGGCCACGCGCGCGAAAGAACGGGCCGCGAGCGACGGCCGCCCGCTGGTCATCGTCGAGTCGCCGGCTAAGGCACGCACGGTAGGCAAGTTTCTGGGCAGCGGCTACACCGTCAAGGCGTCGGTGGGCCATGTGCGTGACCTGCTGCGCTCGCAGCTCTCGGTGGACGTCGAGCACGACTTCGCGCCGCGCTACCGCGTGCCCAGGGAGAAGCGTCCAATTGTCGAGGAGCTCAAAGCGGCGGTCAAGCGCGCCCCGGAGGTATATCTCGCCACCGACCCCGACCGCGAGGGCGAGGCGATTGCGTGGCATCTGATGGAAGTGGCGGAGATACCCTCGCAGGCGGCGCGTCGGGTGGTCTTTCACGAGATCACCCAGCAGGCGATCCAAGAGGCGTTCAGCCACCCGCAGCAGATCGATATGAACCGCGTGAACGCCCAGCAGGCGCGCCGCATTCTGGACCGGCTGGTCGGCTATAAGCTCAGCCCGCTGCTGTGGGAAAAGGTGCGCAACCGCACCTCGGCCGGCCGCGTGCAAAGCGTGGCGGTGCGCCTGATCGTGGAGCGGGAACGCGAAATCGCGGCGTTTGTGCCTGAAGAGTACTGGTCGATCGCCGCTGAGCTGGCGCGGCGTGTGGCGGAGCGTCCCACCTTCATCGCCAAACTGGTCAAGATTGCCGGCCAGGCGGTGGAGCTGAAGAGCCAGTCCGCCGTGCAACCGGTTCTGGGGGAGCTGGAACGTTCCCTTTACCTGGCGGTCGATGTGCGCAAGGGGGAGCGCCGCCGCAAGCCAGCGCCGCCGTTCACCACCAGCACTATGCAACAGGAGGCGTCGCGGCGGCTGGGCTTCACCGCCGCGCGCACGATGCGCATCGCCCAGCAGCTGTACGAGGGCATCGATTTGGGGTCTGAGGGCAGCGTGGGCCTGATCACCTATATGCGCACCGACAGCACCAACGTCGCCACGGCAGCGCAGGAGGAAGCGCGCGCGTTTATCGCCGCGCGCTACGGCAAGGAAGCGTTGCCACCCCATCCACCCATTTACAAGACCAAAGCCAAAGGGGCACAGGAAGCCCACGAGGCGATCCGCCCCACCAGCGTGCTGCGTGAGCCTGAAAAGGTGGAGCCCTTCCTGAACGCGGAGCAGTTGCGTCTGTACACGCTCATCTGGCAGCGTTTCGTCGCCAGCCAGATGGCGCCGGCCATCTACGACACGATGACAATCGAAGTTGCCGCCGACCCCATGTGGCACGAGGCGACCTTTGCATCCGAGGCGTTCCAGGCCACCGCCCGATGGAATCGTCTGGCGGCGGAGGCACGCTATCTCCTGCGCGCGAGTGGCAGCCGGGTGCGGGTGCCCGGCTTCCTGGCCGTCTACGAAGAGAGCCGCGATGAGGATGCGGCACCGGAGGAAGACGAGCAGGTGCTGCCCGAAGTGCGCGTCGGCGAGGTCCTCGACCTGGTGCGCTTGCTGCCGGAGCAGCACTTCACCCAGCCACCGCCGCGCTATACGGAAGCCACCCTGGTGCGTGCCCTGGAAGAGTACGGCATCGGCCGGCCCAGCACCTATGCGCCTATCATCTCCACCATCCAGGAGCGCGGCTATGTGACCAGCGTCAATCGCCGCCTCTATCCCACCGAGCTGGGTTTCATCGTGAACGACTTGCTGGTGGAGCACTTCCCGGACATCGTCAACGTGGACTTCACCGCGCGCATGGAGGAAGACCTGGACCGCATCGCCCGCGGCGAGCAGGAGTGGGTGCCAGTGCTGCGCGCGTTCTACACACCCTTTGAACAGGCGTTGCAACGCGCCGAGCGCCTGATGGCCAAGGTGGAAATAGCCGAGCCGCCCACCGGCGAAAAGTGCGAGCGGTGTGGTCATCCGATGGTGGTGAAGTGGGGACGCTTCGGCAAGTTTGTGGCGTGCTCCAATTATCCGACTTGCCGCAACACCAAGCCCTATCTGGAGAAGACGGGTGCCACTTGCCCGCAATGCGGCGGTGACCTGGTGGAGCGCCGGACGCGCGAGAAGCGCATCTTCTACGGCTGCATCAATTATCCGGCCTGCAACTTCATCAGCTGGAAGCGGCCGCTGCCCCAGCCCTGCCCGGAGTGTGGCGGGTTGCTGGTGATGGCCAATCAACGTACGGCGCAGTGTCTGCAATGTGGTGAGCGGTTCAGCATGGAACGCATTGCGCAGCCCACTGCACAGGCAGAACTGCCCGCCGCAGAGGCGACCCTCGTCGCCGATGATGCATAATCCGGATCCGGCTGGGGTTCACTCGGCGTCATCGCATAAGGGAGCACTAACCGAGCCACCCGTGAGCAAGCGGCACGTTAGCCGCTCGCTCACGGTCGCGGCTCGGGTAAATGGTCGCGGCACGGATAACCGCCGCGCTCCGCTCCGGTCACTGACCGCCTAGGGCGCCTGCTCTAGCTTCTCGATATATTGCCGCGCCAGCGCCGTCGCCTGGGGATCGCTGCCGTCGTCCAGCTCCTGGAACCGTTTGAACATCGCGAGCGCCTCTTGCCGCTTGCCCTGGATATCGTAAACGACCCCCAGGCTGAAATAGGCCTGCGGCAGTTGTGAGTCCAGCTCCAGCGCGCGCTGAAACGCGCTAACTCCCTCGTCCAGCAATTCCTTGTCCGGGGGCTGGCTTTGCAGCGCTTGTTGCACGTACACCGCCCCTTTGTTATGGTGAAGCGCCGCATCGTCCGGCGCGATGGCCAGGGCGGCGTCATATTCTTGCAGCGCTTCGTCCAGCCGCCCCATCTGGTAGAGCGTCACCCCTAAGTTGACATAAGCATCCACGTATTGCGCGTCCAGTGCGATCGCCTTGCGAAAAGCTGCTTCGGCGAGGGTGAGCAGATTGGCGCGCACCCAGGCGGCGCCCAGCTTGAAGTGAGCTTGAGCAGAGGTGGGTGCGGCCTGCACCGCCTGCTCCGCTGCCTCGATCTCCGGATCAGACTCGAGGGCAGCTGCATAGGACGGCGCCTGGCGCAGCGCCGCCCATGCTGCGGCGAACTGCTCCGCTTGGTAGTGCTCGAGCGCGAGCTGGTGCTGGGCCGCTTCGTCCTGCGGTGTCACCTGTGGGACAGCTGCCTGATCCGAAGGAACTGCGCCCGGTGCGAAGACAGTTCGCATCAGCGAGGGATAGGTCATCCACACTAGCACAAACAACAACGGCAAGCTCACCGCAATGCGTATCCAGCGCGGGGACACGCGCAGACCTTGTGGCTCCGCGGAGCAGCTGACCTCTGGGATAGCGGGTTCATCCCCGTCGCGTGCGACCGTTTCGCGCATTTCGCCTTCCACAACGCCTTCTTCCGGTATGTCATACGTGCTCATAGACTGCCCCTGTCCGATTTAGTGATTAGGTGCAAGCGTGCCACAACTGTAGTCCGCGCCGCGACCGATTAACCGAACCGTGACCGATTAACCGAGCCGCGACCGTGAGGGAGCGGTTTGTGCCGCTTGCTCACGCGCGCGGCGCGGTTTGGTTTTATCCGAGCCGCGACCGTCAGGGAGCGGTTTAGGCCGCTTGCTGACGCGCGCGGCTCGGTTTGCGGCATCACGGCCGCTTGCTGACGCGCGCGGCGCGGTTTGGTTTTATCCGAGCCGCGACCGTCAGGGAGCGGTTTAGGCCGCTTGCTGA
>JASFBB010000373.1:0-11937 GCA_036172345.1 Anaerolineae bacterium | reverse complement strand
GCCCTTCATTGCACCTTTTGTCATTTTGGTGGGTATGGGGGATACGCTCATACGCCGCGCTCATGTCAATCGAGACACTCTCAGCAGATGTTGGGTTCAACTGCTCATCTGGTGTGTGCTGGCTGGCGTGGTTTTCGTGGCGCTATGGCCCGCATTATGGGTGGATCCGTTTGGCATGTTGCAACGCATAGTCGAAGAGACCTTTGCTAAGGTGGAGGCAGGTCATCTGGTCTTCTTTATGGGGCAACCTACTCTGGATCCGGGACCCTGGTTCTATCCCTATGTGATCGCTTTTCGTCTCACGCCGATCGTGTGGATGGGGCTGTTCCTCGGTGTGGTTGCCTTGATATGGACGGGGTTGTTCCGGAAGCGAGGCGTCAAGGACTGTTGCGAGGGGCTAGATCTCTGGGCTGTTGCTCTTATTGAGTTATTTGTGCTTGGCCTTTTGGCTTTTGGAGAGATTAGCCCGAAGAAGCAGGATCGTTATCTGCTGGTGCTGTTCCCGTTTCTTGATTTGCTAGCGGCTTGGGGGCTTGTGTGGCTGGGTGAGCGGGTTATTGCGCGGTCAAGCCGTTCGAGCCGTTTCACAATGTGGGGCATGTCCGGGTTGTGGGTAGTTCTGATAACGCTCCATGCCTATCCGGTCGTGACCCATTATCCCTACTATCTCGCCTATTTCAACCCGCTGATGGGAGGGTTACCGCGCGCTGTCGATACTACGTTGGTGGGATGGGGAGAGGGAATGGAGCAGGTGGCTGCTTATCTGAACGCGCAGCCCGATGCGGCGAAGGCATATGTGGCGGCGGTGCCGGCACAGACGCTGCTACCCTACTTTCGCGGCCGCGGCGAGAATTTCTACACCAACGATGTGGCGCTGCGAGCGGATTGGGTGGTGCTCTATGTGTCGCAAGTGCAACGGCTGGCTCCGAGTCCCGAGATTGTGCGGTATTTCCGTGTGCAGCAGCCAGACCACGTGGTGGAACTATTCGGTGTGCCCTACGCCTGGGTGTATCGCGGTCCGAAGCTCATTACGGCTACCCCGCCCGTCGTGTTGCATACGGTGCAAAGTGCGCCATGGGAAGGAGCTCCTCTGCGATTGGTTGGCTATCAAGTGGAGAAACAAGATGGTGCGGTTGTGGTGACGCTGGGTTGGTATGCGGAGGCAACCGTTCCGGTCGACTACACCGTGAGTGTGCGCCTTGTTGGTGCAGATGGTCGCTGGCTGGCACAACACGACAGCTGGCCGGCGGGTGGGCTGTTGCCCACGCATCAGCTGCGACCGGGCGATTATGTGCACGATGTACACGTCCTGGAGCGGGGGGAAGACCAACCGGTACACTCGGTGCAAGTGGTGGTCTATGATGCGACCAATGGTGTGCCCCTGGGTGCACCGGCCGATCTTCCATTGAGTAAAGAGTAGAAAAAAGATTAGTGTATGTTTGAAATGCCACGTAGCAGACGGTTTCTGGGATGGCTGGCGTTTGTGGCTGCAGTGCTCGTAGCTGCGGCGTTGCGCTACCCTGCGTTGGATCAGCTGCCGCCAGGGCTGCACTTTGACGAAGGCGGTGAGGGTATCGCCGCACTGGACGTAACGCACGGTATCTGGCGCATTTGGTGGCCGATCGGCGGGGGTAAGGAACCCCTGATGGCCTATCTGGTACAACCATTGTTCTGGTTGCTGGGTGTTACACGGTTGGCATTGCGCGTGTACGCAGCCACCATGGGTGTGATCACCGTAGCCGCTACAATGTGGCTGGCAAATGAGCGAGCAGCTGCCTCCACTGGAGATGCACAACAGTTGTCCAGTGGTGATGTCGCGCTGTCATTGCTGGCCGGCTTAGGCCTAGCGACTGCCTTTTGGCACGTGGCGTACAGCCGCATTGGCTTCCGCGCGTTGGCGATGCCGGCTGTCGAAGCGCTGGCAATCGCTTGGCTATGGCACGCACTACGTCTTGCCGAGACGAAGGGAGAACGGTGCGCTTGGCCACATTTCTTGGCGGCCGGTGGATTCATCGGCCTTGGGGCGTATACGTATCTAGCTGGGCGCTTTGTACCGCTGGGGATCGGGCTCTTCCTAGCTGTGGAAGCAGCACTGGCGACTCTGGCCGGACGACAACCGTTGCTGTGGCGTCACAGGTATGGATGGGTGATGACCGGATTGGCGGCATGCTTGGTCTTCTTACCGCTGGCTATCTTCTTTCTGGCACATCCGGAGGCTTTCTCTGAGCGTGCGACAACGGTTTCCATTTTTAACCCGATGTGGAACCAGGGTGATCTGTTCGGTATGCTGTTGCGCACGGCCGGCGTAACCATAGGCACCTTCGCCGGACTGAGCGGTGATCCCAATCCGCTGGGCAACCTGCCGGGGCAGCCGATGTTGAACGTTCCATTGGCGGCATGTTTCTGGTTGGGAGTGGCGCTATGTATCTGGCGGGTGACCCGCTTCATCAGGCGATCTGCTTCGGAAACCAAGGCGCCCGGTGCCGATGGGGCTGCGCAGTTCGACCTATTCTTGCTGTGTTGGTGGATAGTAATGTTGTTGCCGGCCATCTTGGCGCCGGAAGGGGCGCCGCACCACCTGCGATTGATCGGCAGCGCACCCGCCACTTATGTATTGATGGCGCTGGGATGTGTGCAGCTGTTGCACATCGCAGATGCTTGGGTACTTTCACCCATCCTGGGATATCTGGAGGAGGATGCTCTCCCAAGGGTGGGGCATGCCCTCAACTGGGGTCTGACAGTGTTGCGACCGGTTATTGGGTCGATAGTGCCGTTGGTGCTCTTCCTGCCGGTGGGCTGGATCACAGCGCGCCAGTATTTCGTTCAGTGGGCGCAGCTGCCTCAGCTTTATATGGCTTTCGATGTGTATGCGGAGGAGCTGGCTATGGAGATCGCGAAGGATGACGAGCCAGGTGCCGTATATGTCATCCCGATGGATTTACGCGCTGGTCACGAAGCACGCCACTATACCCTTGATTTCTTGTATCGCGGTGGTACACCCTACCATTACATCGTGGTGGATGAACACATTGTGGCACTTCAGATGACCCAAGCGGCGTCCGGCGCCAGGATATTCCGCGTCGTGCGCTGGGCGCAGGACAAGCACCTCGCGGCGGATGAACGTGAGGTGGTGACGTATTTATTGGGCACAACGGCGCAGTTAGTGGAAGAACACAAGCGTCCGGTATACCGGGTGGAGACATGGGCATTGCCATCGGATCAGACCATCTTCCGATTGCCGGTTCCCGATGTGTCACAACGTGCCGTGTTTGGTGGGCAGCTCGCCTTAGAAGCTCTACACCTGAGCACGGGTGAGGATTGGGTCGGCGTGGTGTTGCGTTGGATGCCGCAAGCGACGATGCCAATAGATTACAAAGCTTCTGTGCGTCTGATAAAAGAAGATGGCACCTTAGTTTTTCAGAAGGATCGAACTCTGCGCCATAACTGGCATCAAGGCACTCGTCTCTGGCCTTCCGAGCCCGTAAATGAGTATTACTGGTTATCTCCTGTGCCAGCGGGAGAGTATACCGTGCATCTGGTGGTCTATGAGCCCGATACACTGATGCCGTTGCCGGTGAATGGATCTGGCGAGCTCAACTTGGGCAGCGTGTGGGTAGGTCGTGAGTGAATCGCTCCGCATTGCATACGACCTGGGTACCACCTTTGTTGGGGCTGCTTTTTCGCTATCCAGATTTACAGGGGCTTGCGTAATTTCCCCTTGGTCGATAAGTGTGCTATAATTTCTAATTGTCCTTCACCCTGAAATGTTCGCTCCAGCTCGCTGTAGCTGACAAGGAGGTAGACATTGCTGTCTGAATTTGCCTTCGTGGGTGTTCTGACGATCTTCGCGACGTTGCTCCCCGTGGCCGGGCTGGCGGTGGCTTGGCTGATTCGACCCAAGAAGCCCAATCCTATCAAACAGTCCACTTATGAATGCGGCATCGAGACGCGCGGCGAGACATGGGTACAGTTCCGTGCCTGTTATTATGTGTTCGCGCTGCTCTTCGTCATTTTTGATGTTGAGGCTGCTTTCTTGTTACCTTGGGCTGTGGCTTATCAGCAGTTGGCACTCTATGCAGTGGTTGAAGCCATCATCTTCGTGGTCATTTTGGCGTTGGCCTTGATCTACGCGTGGCGCAAGAGAGCGCTGCGATGGATCTAGCTTGTACTTGGTGAGGTTCTCTTATGGAAGCGCTTATCCACTGGCTGGTGATGACATTTCCCCCGCTCTCAGAAGGGCTGGCGCGTTTTATTGTTTATGTGCTTTATTCGGCGGTTTTGGCTTTTGTTGCGCCGGTGATCATTGTGGTGGCATATACCTACATGGAGCGCAAAGTGCTCGCACGCATCCAGGATCGTATTGGTCCTAATCGTGCTGGCCCACTAGGGATCCTCCAGGGGTTTGCGGATGCCATCAAGATGCTCACCAAGGAGGACGTGACCCCAGCATGTGCTGATCGAGTTGTGTTTAACCTGGCGCCAATACTGGCGACAATTGCTGCCATTCTCGTCTTCGCGGTATTACCTGTGGCGCCTGGAGTGATCGGTGCAGATCCGCAAACGGGCATTCTGTATGTGGTGGCGGTTGGCGCTCTGGGTGAAGTGGCTGCCCTCATGGCCGGATGGAGTAGCAACAACAAGTTCGCCCTTTTGGGAGCTTTTCGAGCGGTTGCCCAGCTAATCGCCTACGAAGTTCCCATTGTGCTGTCTATCCTTGTAGTTGTCATGGCAGCGGGTTCTATGCAGATGAGCGCGATCGTGGCTGCCCAAGACATACCATTCGCCCTGACGCTGCCGGTGGCTTTCTTAATTTTTCTCGTTGCGAGCATCGCTGAGATCGGGCGCAGTCCGTTCGACCTCTTGGAGGCGGAGAGCGAGATTGTGGCTGGTTTTCACGTTGAGTACAGCGGTATGAAGTTTGCCTTTTTCTTCATCGGCGAGTATATGCATTTGTTTGCTTCAGCCGGTATTGCCACGACCCTGTTCTTAGGGGGTTGGCGGGGACCATTCGCCGGACCGGATTCGTTGCCCGGTGTCCTGCTCGGTTTTATCTACTTCGTCATAAAGACGACAGCGATTATCTGGGTAATGATGTGGGTGCGCGGCACTCTATTTCGCATCCGGATCGATCATCTTCTGGACTTTGCTTGGAAATTCTTGGTGCCTCTCGGGTTGATTCTGATGGTGATCGTAGCGGTTGCCTTGAAGCTCCCTGTCGCTGGTTCATCTGGGTTGCGCTGGATCGCACTCCTGATTGCCAACTTTGTCGCGGCATTGCTGATGGTGATAGGAGTGTCTGCCTTGGCGCGACACACTCGTTCGGCAGCCCTGCGTGAGGTGGCAGGCGCAGAATAAACGGTTTCCAACCTTTCTGTGCTGATGAGCCTTGCATTGTTTTGAAATGAAGGATGTCAATTAAGGATGCACAACTATGACAATTGAATATGCCACACAGATTTTCGCGTTCATCATTCTGACGTTGATGACATTGGGTGGTGGCCTCGCTGTGGTCACTAGTCGTAATTTGTTCCATGCTGCTTTGTCTCTCATTTTATCGTTGGCTGGCGCGATGGGCTATTATGTTCTGCTCGATGCCGGTTTCCTGGCAGTCGTACAATTGCTTATCTATATTGGGGCGATTTCGATCTTGATCTTGTTTTCCATTATGCTCACGCGCGGGCTGATGGTGCCCGGGCAGGTGCAACGCAACGAGCAGTGGTGGATTGCAGCACTGGTGGTGTTTTTGACTTTTGTGGTGATGGTCGTGGCGCTCTGGCAAACGGTGTGGCCGATAGCTGGCGAAGAAGCGTTGCGCGCCCCTAATGTCGCGATTGGGCAGCTGGGTGCAGCGTTGGTAGGGCCCTATGCTATCCCTTTCGAGGTCATCTCAGTGCTGTTGCTGGTAGCGCTGGTGGGTGCAATTGTGTTGGCGCGAGAGGTAGAGAACCACTCGGCTTCCGCAGATGTTGAGACGGGCGAATGACCCTCTGTGAAGCAACCATAGAGCAAAATGAAGTCTGTGATTATCTAATACAAGGTAACTTTTCGTGGCGGTCCTCCACACTTGTGGTGGGGAGATAGGAGCAACATATGGCGATACCTTTACCTTGGTGGCTGACAGTTGCTGCAGCGCTTTTTGCGATCGGATTATATGGCGTTCTGTCACGCCGTAATGCGATTGGGGTGCTCCTTGGCATCGAGTTAATGCTCAACGCTGCCAATATCAATCTGGTGGCTTTTTGGCGTTACATCACGCCCCAGGCCCTTACTGGGCAAGTTTTCGCTATTTTCGTGATCGGCATTGCTGCTGCTGAGGCTGCAGCTGGTTTAGCCATTATCATCTCCGCTTATCGTCGTCGTCGTACAGTGGTGGTGGACGAGCTGGACACAATGCGTTGGTAGAATTTAACCTCGCGTTCTTGGATAGTGCTGGATGCAGCATAGTGGACAAAAGTAAGAAATGAGCTACACCGAACAGGGTTGCTTATGGATTTCATCTTTAACCTCACGCCATTGATACCACTCTTCCCCTTGTTGGCTTTTGTGATCATCGTGTTGTTTACTCATCGCCACAATCGGCTCAGCTCCGATGTTGCTATTGGAGGGATTGCGCTGTCCACTGTGGTAGCGTGGGCAGTTGTGCTGGCGACCGTGCTGAGTGACGAATATGTTCGGGCGGAAGGGTGGCAGCTGCATGTGCCCTGGCTGCCCGCAGGCACCACCGTGCTCGAGATGGGCTTCGCGGTGGATGGCTTTACAGCGGCAATGCTCTTCATGGTGCCCTTCGTATGTTTAATGATCTTCATCTACTCCCAGGGCTACATGAAACTAGGGCAGCCCGACCAAGATCCGCGTTACGCGCGTTTCTTTGCCTATATCTCGCTGTTCGCTGCCGGTATGCTAGGATTGGTGGTGGCGCGCGACCTGGTGTTGTTGTTCATCTCTTGGGAGGTTATGGGCCTGTGTTCGTACCTATTGATCGGTTTCTGGTCGTTCCGTAAGGCCGAGAGTGAGCATCACATTGACCAGGCACAAGTTGTGCGCGCGCGCCAGGCGGCACTGAAGGCGTTCATCACCACGCGCATCGGGGACGTACTGCTTTTTTCGGGTATTGCGTTGCTTTATAGCTATACAGGCACACTCACGTTCCGAGATCTCTTCCGACCCGAGACTCTGGAGGCCTTACAGGCGATCTCGTTGCTTGGCATGCCGACCGTCACAGTGATTGCACTATTGGTATTCGGTGGCGCAGTGGGCAAGAGTGCTCAGTTTCCCTTGCATGTGTGGTTGCCGGATGCTATGGAGGGTCCCACGCCTGTGTCGGCGTTGATCCATGCCGCGACGATGGTGGCGGCGGGTGTCTATCTGGTAGCGCGCACGTTGCCGCTTTTCATCGCCGGTTTTGTAGTGGCCAACGCGCCCGCGCTGCACTGGGTGGCAATCATCGGTGCTGTCACGGCGCTACTGGGGGCGACCATTGGCCTGGCGCAGGATGACATCAAGCGCGTGCTGGCCTATTCCACCATCAGTCAGCTGGGCTATATGATGATAGGATTAGGGCTGGGCAGCCTAGTAGCGGGTATCTTTCATTTGTTGACTCACGCCTTCTTCAAAGCGCTGTTGTTCCTGAGCGCCGGCTCGGTAATCCACGGGGTCGAACACGGTGCGCACGTGGCAGCCCATGGCGATCATACTCATGCGGAGCACTTCAGCCCCAACAATATGAAGGTGATGGGAGGATTGCGCCACCGCATGCCGCGCACATTTATGGCTTACTTGGCAGGTGCGCTCGCGCTGGTGGGAATCGTGCCCTTTGCCGGCTTTTGGAGCAAGGACGAGATTTTGACCGAAGCTTTTCACCTGTGGCGTGCCGATGGCGCTCTGAATCTGCCCTTCTGGGTGTGGCTGGCAGGCACACTGGGGGCGTTCTTTACGGCACTTTATATGGGGCGGCAATTGGGTTTGGTCTTCTGGGGAGAACCGCGCCACGCGGCGGCGCGCCATGCTCACGAGTCGCCATCTAGCATGACGGTTCCGTTGATCATCCTGGCATTGTTTGCGGTGTTGTTCGGCTTTGTAAATGCGCCCTTCCTGGGCAGCCCGCTGCATCATCTGATGGACAAGGTGCATGAGGCGAGTGAGGTGATGCACGCGGAAGTGATCCCCTTCAACCCGACGGTGGCGGGTATTTCGACTATGCTGGCGGTGGCTGGGTTATTGCTGGGTTGGTCGCTGTATCGCAACTACCGCACAGGTCAGGTTGAGCCGTTCCAGGCAACGTTGGGGCTTGTCTTCATCGTGCTGCGCAATAAATATTACATTGATGAGCTCTATCGCTGGGCGATCATCCGACCCGCTGTCTGGCTGGCCGATTTCTGCTTCAAGATTGACGATCGGTGGATCATCGATCCATTTGTGGATCTGGTGGGCGCGGCAGGCCGAGCCGCTTCAGATGTTGCGCGCGTATTGGACAGCGGAGTGATTGACCGCTGGTTCGTCGAAGGCACTGCGCAGCTCTTCAATGCAGCCGGACGCTGGTTGCGCTATTCAGAAACAGGGCATGTGCAAAATTACCTGCTCGTAGTGGCAGTGACGATCCTGTTGCTCTTGGGGCTATATCTATACTTTTGATCGCGAGGAGGCAGCGCACTGATGAACTTCCCGTTTCTCACCCTGATCACCTTCATTCCATTGCTGGGCGCAGTGGCGGTAGCGTTGATGCCGGGCAAGCGCGAGCGTGAGCTCAAGCTGGTAGCCATATTATTCAGTGTGCCCTCGCTGGTGCTTGCATTGGTCGCCTGGTTGCTCTGTGCTCAGAGGGCAGGCGAGATGCAGTTGCTCGAGGAGGCGATTTGGATTCCCACGCTCAATGCCCATTATCGTGTAGGTGTCGATGGGATCAGTTTGCCACTCGTTTTCTTGACAACGCTTCTGACAACCCTTTCTCTGTTCTATTCTTCCTACACGATCAAGAAGCGTGTCAAGGAGTTCTTTGCTCTCTTCCTGTTGCTTGAGACAGGCATGATCGGTGTCTTTGTGGCGCTGGACTTGATCTTATTCTACATTTTCTGGGAAGTTGGCTTAGTGCCAATGTTCCTCCTCATCGGGATCTGGGGGCAACCGCAGGACCGTCCCCAGTACTCAGCGATCAAGTTTTTCCTCTATACCTTGGTCGGTTCAGTGGCCATGTTGTTGGCCTTCATCGCCATCTATCTGACCACCGGCACATGGAACATACTGCAAATCCCATCGCTCAAACCACTGGCGGGTAATCCAGCATTGGCGATTGCTGCCTTCTGGGCCATCTTTTTGGCCTTTGCCATTAAGGTGCCTTCCTGGCCTTTTCATACGTGGTTGCCTGACGCGCATACGGCAGCGCCTACCGCTGGTTCTGTGGTGTTGGCAGGTGTGCTGCTGAAGCTGGGAGGATACGGCATGATCCGCATCCTGCTGCCGTTCTTCCCGGATCTGTTCCGACAGTTCGCGCCGTGGATTGGGGTGTTGGCGCTGATTAGTATGATCTACGGCGCGTTGGTCAGCATGGCCCAATGGGACCTCAAGCGGTTGATCGCTTACTCTTCGGTGAGCCATATGGGGTTCTTCATGTTGGGATTGGTGGCAGCGGCAGCTTCATTGGATGTCGCCAACCCGGTGTTGAACAACCGCGCGATTGCGTTAAACGGTGCCGTGCTGCAGATGTTCAACCATGGCATCATCACCGGAGGGCTGTTCTTCCTGGTAGGCGTCATCTACGAGCGTACCCACACGCGTGATTTGAAAGCCTTTGGCGGACTGAGCGCCAAGATGCCCATATACTATGGGGTGATGCTCATGACTGCTTTGGCCTCCTTGGGGCTGCCAGGATTGGCCGGTTTTATCAGCGAGTTTATGGTGTTCCGAGGAGCCTTCGCCCTTATTCCTACCTATGCCATCATCGGTATCGTGGCCATCGTGTTGGGTGCGGCGTATATCCTGTGGAAGATTATCCAGCATGTCTTCCTGGGTGAGTTTAGCGAGGAGCGCTGGCAGAAGATCTTCAACCCGGCACATTGGCACTTTTCGCTGGATATGGCTCGTTTTGAAGTGGTCACTATGGCACCGTTGTTGTTCTTCATGGTGCTGGTGGGCGTGTATCCAGCGCCAGTGTTGAACGTGATCAATGCCGCCACAACGTTGCTGCTAGCCGGTTTATAAGGGAAATTGCCTTCTATAATGAGAAGCCGGTTAACCCATTGGCAGCGGAGGATACAGGAGGGACAGCCTTGATACTTGCTCAGTTGCTTGTACTACTCCTGCCCGATCTGGTGCTAACGTTGACAGCGTTAGTGGTGTTGGTGCTGGATATGATCTGGCGGGAAGGAAGCAGGTCTCAGCGATTCTTGCCTTGGGTCGCTTTGATCGGCACAGTGGCGCTCATAGCGGTTACAGTGCTCGTCTGGCCATTGGGGGGTACTGGTGGGTTGCCCATTGCCCTTGCGACCGACAAAGACTTTGGTGGTGACCAGGTGCCTATGATGGTGCTGGATCCATTGGCGCTTTTCTTCAAGCTCTTCACTGCGCTCGTGCTAATTCTGATGCTACTCGCTTCGGGTGATTATGTACGTGCGCGTATCCGCTTCCGCGGCGAGTTCTATGCGTTCATCTTGTTCGGCGGCTTGGCCATGATGCTCTCCGCGGCTGCGACCAATCTGTTGATGATCTATCTATCGCTTGAATTTCTCAGTATCACTAGTTATCTGCTTACCGGTTATCTGCGTGAGGATGAGCGTTCGACCGAAGGGGCGGTCAAGTACTTCGTTTATGGCGCGACCGCCTCCGCGGTGATGCTGTACGGCTTTTCCCTGCTCTATGGCGCGACCGGCACACTGGATTTGGCAAGCATCGCGGCAGTATTGACGGGCGGGGCTGTACCTGTGCATTGGCTGGTATATCCGGCGTTGATCATGATGTTGGTTGGTTTGGGCTTTAAGATTGCGTTGGTACCGTTTCATCAATGGGCGCCCGACGCGTATGAGGGAGCTCCCACTCCAGTGACCGCTTTTCTCTCGGTGGGGCCCAAGGCGGCTGGCTTTGCCGTGTTGACGCGTTTGCTCCTCACCGCGCTTCCAAATTTTCGACTCGACTGGATAGCGGTGTTGGCGGGCGTGGCCATTGTCACCATGACGTTAGGCAACCTGGTGGCACTCTGGCAGAGTAATGTGAAGCGTCTGCTTGCTTACTCGAGCATTGCCCAGGCAGGCTATATGCTGATCGGTTTGGTAGCGCTTGCGCCTGAAGCACAAAGCTGGATGACCGGTCTGAATGGTCTGCTTTTGTACTTGTTTGCTTATCTCTTCACCAATTTAGGCGCATTCGCTGTGGTGATCGCGGTGGAGAATCACACTGGCTCGGCGCAGTTGGACGCCTTCGCCGGGCTGATGCGCCGCAACCCTTTCCTGGCTGTCACGATGTTCCTCTTCTTGCTCTCCTTGATTGGTATACCCCCTACAGCTGGTTTTGTGGGCAAGCTGTTCGTCTTTGGTGCCGCCATTCAACGGCAGATGATTATGCTGGCAGTGGTAGGCATTGTGAACAGTGTTATCTCCGTATATTACTATTATGCTATTATGCGCCAGATGTTCTTCAGCGAGGCGGCTGATCCATTGCCCTTCGACGAAGGGCCTGGTTTGCGCGTCGCGGTGGGCGTGGCCGCTGTGATGGTGCTGATGATGGCATTATATGCTGAACCCTTCATCCGTCTGGCCAGCGAGTCGGTCAATCTTCTCGCTGCCTCGTTTTAGGCGAGCGCAAAAATCCTCATATCGGTGTGGGCGCATAGTTTTTCCTAAATATCCCCTTTCTGTTACTATTAGGAGATATGTCAGGAATATTATCTCATAGTTAGGAAGGAGAAGAGGATTAGGAGTATGAAGTCTCAGGATAATGGGATGCGCAATC
>JASFBB010000372.1:0-34234 GCA_036172345.1 Anaerolineae bacterium | reverse complement strand
TTCCCCTGGCGCGTCAGGTTGTACTCGAGAGTCTCCAGCAGAACAGGTTCATCCTCTACGATCAATATTTTGGACCGTTCCACCTCTTCTGACGGTCTTACCGTCGGGTCACTGCTCGACATAGGAGCATCCTCACAAATGGGATTTGATCCGCTCTGCCACGCGGCGTGTGATGCCAGGTAGTGCGGTCAGCTCTTCCAGGCTAGCCTGGCGGATCGCCTCTAGCGAGCCGAAATGTTCCAACAAAGTCTTTCTACGACGCGGGCCGACACCTGGTACTTTGTCCAATTGAGAAGCGATCCCCTGACGCCTGCGCAAGTGCTGATGATAAGCGAGCGCGAAACGATGGGCCTCATCACGAATGCGCTGCACCAAGAACAGCGCAGAGGAGTTGCGCGGGAGCACCAACGATTCCGACTGGTCGGGCAGAAATAGCTCTTCTTCACGTTTAGCAAGTCCTACCACGGGCACAGCATCTCGTAACTCGAACTCGTCCAGCACGGATAATGCGGCGTTGAGTTGACCTTTACCTCCGTCTATAATGATGAGATCGGGCATAATGGTCCAGCTTGCCTGATTCCCACCGCATGCTGCAGGCTCGAGTGGCTCTCCGTGGGTGCTATCTCGCATACGCCGGAAGCGGCGGCGTAACACCTCCTGGATGCTGGCAAAATCATCCTGGCCCGGCACGTTTTGAATTCGGAAACGACGATAATCCGATTTACGGGGTGTACCCTTGACGAAGACCACCATACTGGCGACGGTATAAGCCCCTTGAAGTGTGCTAACATCATAGCACTCGATGCGAAGAGGCGGAGCCGCCAGATTAAGCGCCTGCTGCAAATCGGCCAGCGCCTCATTCTGTTTGCTCTCATTGACCTGCCACTGGTTGCGCAGATGGCGCAGAGTCTCCGTGGCATTCTCAGTGGCCATTTTGACCAACTCAAGCTTGGGCCCACGTCGGGGCACCTTCACCACTACGTCGGCACCGCGCTTGCTGCGCAACCATTCGCGCACGATCATCACCTCATGAATCTCATGAGGCAGAAGGATTTCTGGGGGCACCTGGCTCACATTGTCGTAGAACTGTTTCACGAAGCTGGCCAGTATAGTTTCCTCCGTTTCCTCGGCAGCACCATCCAACACAAAATATTCGCGTCCGATCAACCGCCCACCGCGGATGAAAAACACCTGCACACACGTATCACCATTCTGCCGTGCGAAGGCGATCACATCGTGATCGGCTAATGTCGAGCTGACCACAGTCTGCTTTTGCACGATATGCTCGATGGCAGTGATCTGGTCACGCAACATCGCCGCCTTCTCGAAGTCCAAAGCCTCTGCAGCCTCTTGCATCTGGTGACGCAGCTTCTCGACGACGGCATCGACGTGACCGGATAAAAAATCACACAGACCTTCGATGATGGCACGGTACTCTTCCTGGCTCACTGCCCCGATGCACGGACCGGCGCAGCGCCTAATATGATAGTAGAGACATGGGCGCTCATCCTTGCCTGTAATGGTGCGCGTACAGGTGAGGTAAGGGAAAATCCTACGCACTAAGTCCAGTGTCTGGTAAGCAGCAGAGGCCATCGTATACGGCCCAAAATAGCGTGCACCATCCTGTGCCATGTGGCGTGTGGTAGTAACCCGCGGAAAAGGGTCCTGCCAGTGCACCTTGATATAAGGATAACGCTTGTCATCCTTCAGACGCACGTTAAAGCGTGGCTGATGCTGCTTGATAAGTGTATTTTCTAAGAGAAGCGCCTCCAGCTCACTACGTGACACGATGAATTCCAGGCGAGCAACCTCAGCAACCAAACGGCGGATCTTGGGTGTGTGTTGCGCTGATTCGTGAAAGTATGAACGCACGCGTGACCGCAAGTTGACCGCTTTGCCAACGTAGATCACTTTGTCCAGTGCGTTTTTGAAAATATAGACGCCTGGCTTGGCCGGCAAGCTTTTGAGTGTTACCTCCAGTTCAGCATGTGTCATACTTCCCTCAGTTTGAAACGCACTGGGCGCGGCAATCCACGCATATACCCCCGCACCAGACCAGTGCCAGCATCCGCACGGATGATCGCCATAGTCACCAGGGCTAAGCTCACCTCCGGTGGATAGACCAAGTAAAGCGGTGACCAGCGAGGATGAAACTTTTCCTTAAAGGAACGAGATCCTTTGCATCGATACACTCGAGCAATATGCTCACGCAAGTAATGCTGTGCCCAATCCACTTCTGTCTCTTCTACATCACCTTGTTCCCGATCTAAGGCTACGGTGCCCATATTGAACCATTGGTAGCCTTCCTCTCTCGCCCATTGTACCATATGTACGAACAAATATTCTAACAAGCCGCCCGGCACATCGCGACGATGACGCACCATATCGACCCCGATTTCTGAGTGATCACAGCTTCCCAGCAAATTGGCAAAAGCGATGATAAAACCTTCTGGCGCACGCACGATCGCTACCGGAGTATTACGCAGGTATCTTTCGTCGAACCACCCTAGCGAAAAACCTCCCTCACTGCTCTGAACAGCTATCAGCCATTCGTCGCTCACGACGATCAGTTCCTGCACAGTGTGCTGCGGCAAAGGTGGCTGTACCACCTCAAATCGATAGCCCATACCGACAAAGCGGGTAACCGGCAAGCGCAAGATGTTACTAGTATCTGCCTCGAGATCAAAACTGGCCAGATCGATAAGAGCTTCCTGGGCGACAGGTAGCGTATGTAGCGCAGCAGCTTGATAATGTGCCAAAAAGAGGGGACGCACTTGATAGAAAACAGGATACCAGTGGTTGGATAGACACCAAGTTCGGAATGCACGCACCGTCTCGGCGATATCTTCAGAAGGCCCAATCGGGTCTCCAAGTGCCAGCGCTATATGTCCCCGAACAACATAAGAGATCATCATACCGTCAAAGTCGAAAAAGTAGGATTTGTCATCCAGAAGTGCTAGCTGAGCCAAAGGTGTCCGACCATACATCTGTACCGTCTGGACAGCTTTTCGACGCTCAGCAGGTGTAGCCGGAGGAGTCACAAATAGTGGACGTATTATGACAAATAAAGCATACAACAGAGCCGTCACACTTACTAGACGCACTGAAGAGACGAAGTATTCGGCGAAGCTGGTAGTAGGTGACAGACCCTCAGCCCCCCTGAAGGACCCTAATGTCGTCAATGTTTGCCACAGCGCGGTATCCAATCCAAGGTCGATGCCGAAATCCAAATCCAGATAGAAATATCCTAACGTTCCATAAGCCAGTATATACAGGATAGCAACCCCCAGTGTGATAACACCCTGTCTAAAGGTGGGTGGTTGCAGTTTGGCATGGAAATGAGGGTAGAGGAAAAATAGCCAAGCTGCTAACGCGCCGGCGGCGATGGCTTCCTCGTAATCCAACCCTTTGAGCAAATGGCAGACTATTGAAGCATCCAAGGTCACCAGGGTGAGAAACCAAGCGAGGCGTTTGCGGTGCCATAGCCCCCATGCCAACAAGAGTAAAGCGAAACCAGCCATTGCAACAAGAAGGTGCCCCCCATACGTGACACCAAGCGGTGAAAATTGTTCTATCAGCAGCAACCGTGCAGCACCCGAAGGGGTGAACGCGGAGACCATGTTGACCAGACCCATCAGCGCAGTCAACAATGCCACAGCACGCACACTGCTGACCTCAGCACGTGAATACTCCTCAGCACCAAAAGACTTGACCCGCCGCAGCAGGAAGAAACCGATGAAGAGAGGCAACCAGAGCGATAAGCCGCGAAAGGCTAGCGTGACCACAGCGGCGCTTTCGGTGGCGATGCCCAGAGAGTTGTACACCAAAACCATAGCCCCTTCCATCACCCCAATGCCCATCGGGGTGGGAGAGACCACTAGGAACAGCTCACCTACTGCAAAACCGGCCACAAGCGGCCCAAACTGGATGGGTTCCTGGAAGGCGCGAAAAAGAGCATACAAGCTGGCCAAGTTAACCAAATGCGCCATCAATGCCACAGCCATCGTGCGCACCACGCGCTTAGGGTAGGTGATCATTGCCAGAGAGGCATCAACGGCTTCATCTGCGATCCGATCTGCCCAGTCTTCGGCGAGCCAAGCGTGACGACGCAACCGTTTTGCCAGGGTATTGGCGGCTTGCTGCACCCAGTGTAGGAAACGTCGCAGTCGGTCCGGCTGCCACACTCCCATTAACAACAATGCAGTCAGGGCACCGATGAAACAGAACAACACGAAGCTGCCAAGGATGTGGTACAACTGCAACGAATGCTGACCAAAGAGGTAGAGGAGACCGATTGCCAAGATGACCACGAAGGAGCTGAAATCGGCCAGGAGCACCAGCACCGTCCCGGCCGCGGCACGCACAGAAGACTGTCCACGGCGTGCTGCATCATCGGCAAAGAGCGCGGCAGTGCTGGCTCCGCCGCTGGGTGCTACTACGGTTAAGAACCACGAGCTCAATAGCACTGGGATCAGCTCGCTGACCCGGCTCGTTATCTCCACCGTATGAAAAGCGGCCTGGTAAAGCGCAGCATATACGATAAAGAAAAGTGCCTGGAGCAGGGCAGCTGCCAGCACCCACTCCCACTGCCCTTGCACCAAGATGTCGAGCAACTTTTGGATCTCTGTGAAACGGGTGATCACCAGCCAGACAAAGGCTATGATGAGCACCCAAAGAATCCAACGACGTCTCATTCCCCGTCTACTATGCCGCTATGCCCCTCTTCAGACAGCTCGGTGAAGATAACGGAGTTTTTCCCTCCATAAGGATTGGGTTCATAAGCATCCGCTTCCGGGTCGTTTATCCAATGCTCACCGTCACATAGATAGCGGAACTCATAACGCCGGTGCGGTTCCAGGTCCAATTCGACGTACCATTCCCCGTTGCTATTACGCTGCATAGGATGCGCAGTGGTGTCCCAACCGTTAAAATCGCCCACCAAGTAGATACGATCCGCCCAAATACTATGTGGCAACCTGCATTGCACTCGCACCTTTAACCCCTGAGGGGTGCGTATCAACGTCTTACGGATCACATTTACTCCCTCATCATTGGAATCCACCGCTAGTTGGCGCCAGACCACGCTCCATCCGGATTTTCTGCTCGTAGCCGCTAGCACGATAAGCAGACAACGGATCGGGTGGAACACCCATTTCTTCGCGCACCTTCTCCAACAACGGACGAACATCGACACGATATGCTGCGGTGAGGATGCGATGCGCCTCCAAGACATCGCCAGCAGCTTGTGCCTCGGCCAGCCGAGCGCGTGGCACTAACAATGCCCGTGCATACGCTTCCTGGCAATTCAGCACAGAGTAGATCATAGCGGCCACTTTGCCCTCAATATTATGAGACTGATCGATCATATAAGCTACGTTTTGGGCGGTAGAGCGTGCCGGCTCGGCATCACCCTGCGCTGCACTTGTCAACTCATAGTAGATGAGAAACAGCTCATATGGGTTGACACTGCCTACGATCAAGTCATCGTCGGCGTACTTGCGATTGTTGAAGTGAAAACCGCCCAGCTTCCCCTCATCTAGCAAGAACGCTACAATCTGCTCGATGTTGACCCCCTGAGCATGATGCCCCAGATCGACCAGCACTTGAGCTTGGGCTCCAAGTTTGAGGCACATAGCATAGGAAGTGCCCCAATCGGGGATGTCGGTGCTGTAGAAATAGGGCTCGAAGAGCTTGTACTCAAGTAACATACGACTGCCGGCCGGCAGGTTTTGGTAGACAATGGGCAACAGCTCCTCGTAGCGATGCTTACGCGCACGCAAGTTATCCTGCCCGGCGTAATTGGTGCCATCTGCGAACCAGAGGCTCAACACAGTGCTCCCGACCTGGGTCATAATCTCGCAGCATTCCAAAATGTGATCCAGAGCACGCTGCCGCACGGCAGGGTCCGGGTTTCCCAGAGAGCCCAAGCGATAAGCATCATCCTGGAAGAGGTTGGGATTCACCGCCCCAATGCGCAATCCTTGTTCCTCAGCATATTGGCGCATAGCCCGGTAATCGCCGTCCTCCGGTTTGTCCCAAGGGATATGAATGGCTATCGAAGGTGCAATGCCCGTCATTTTGTGCACCATCGCGGCATCGTCGATCTTCTGGCGTGTGGTGACAGCGGCACCCTCCCAGGCGAACGCTTTAAAACGTGTGCCACTATTGGCATATCCCCAACTAGGCGTCTCGATGTGTTGTCTTTTGAGCGCTTCTTCCACAGCACGGAGATCGATCCCTTGTTCCGTCAGCTGTGGTGCCATGATCTCATATGCCGCGCGCGATGAAGGGTCCATAAGTAGTGGTCGCTCCTTTCCCGATTTTTAGCTGAATGATCTGGTACAGCACTCGCTGGACAAAGGGCATCGAATATGCCCCTCTGAACGTCTACATTGCATCTTACACACGGCAATAGGCGAAGTCAAACTAATTTGCGGTTTTTCTGATCTATCCGGAGTGATAAACGAGGTGTGGTCTCGAAAACCACTCGGTGGATGAAGATAGGGGGATAAAGCGGCGAGTTTTACTGAGTTATCTCGTTTTACTTTACCGTATGCGACGAGATAGCATCACCAGGTTCGACGAAGCTAACCGATTCCGCGATAATTTGTGCACCACGGCGCAACGCTTCCTGGTTGGGTAATACCATCGCACGACGGGCAGGTGGCATATGTTTTTCCATCGTTTCTACAAGCACCTCCAAAGGCAACATCTCTGTAACTGCTGCGAGCGCTCCTACCATCACCGTATTAGCCACCCGTATGTCACCGATTTCGGCCGCGATCGCGTTCGCTGGCACTGCGACATAGCGGATATCGTTACGCCTCATCACTCCCGAGACGAGTGAGGAATTATAGACGAGCACCCCATCCGGCTTGACAAGGGGTTCGTATTTGTGGAATGAGGGTACATTCAATGCGATCACCGCATCCGGATGGAGTGTCACTGGTGAACCGATCTCTTCGTCACCGATAACCACCGTGGCGCTGGCAGTGCCACCGCGCATCTCTGGCCCATAGCTGGGATACCACGTGACATAGAGCCCCTTGTCCATCGCGGCATAAGCCAGCAGCAAACCAGCAAACAGGACTCCTTGCCCTCCAAACCCTGCAATGATCACGGACGTTTGCATAGGCGCACCACCGTTTATTTCCTATTTGTTCGCCTTCAGGCGTTGCACCATCTCGGAAACCTTGAACTCACCCAACGGATAGTAGGCCACCATAGTCTGCTTGATCCATTGGAGTGCTTCCTGAGGGGAACGCCCCCAATTGGTAGGGCAGGCAGAGAGAAATTCCACCATGCTGAAACCCGCCCCGGTCATTTGGGCACGCAGGGCCAAGCGGATTGCATTCCGCGTCTCGCGGATGGTGCGCGCATCGTACATTGCGCAACGCGCCACATAGGCACTGCCTGGCAGGCCAGCAATCATCTCGGCCATCCGCGCAGGCATGCCCATCGTCTCCACATCGCGGCCCTGGGGTGAGGTGGTGGTCACTTGACCTGCCAAGGTGGTTGGTGCCATTTGCCCACCCGTCATGCCATAGTTAGCGTTGTTGACGAAGAAGGCGGTGATGTTCTCGCCCCGCATCGCCGTCCACACGATCTCAGACATACCAATGGCAGCCATATCCCCGTCGCCTTGATAGGTGATGACCACGCGGTCGGGAAGCATCCGCTTGATCCCGGTTGCCACCGCGGGGGCACGTCCGTGCGGCGCCACCACGCCATCCAGGATTAGGTAGCGGTAGAAGAACACAGAACACCCCACTGGCGATACGCTGATCGTGTTCTCCTGAATACCCAGCTCATCGATTACTTCCGCGATGAGCTTATTGATTAAGCCATGGGTGCAACCAGGACAATAGTTGGTGGTCTCTTCGGTTAGAGCGCGCGGTCTACCATAAACGCGCTGTTCTCGCACAGTTGCAATAGCGATCTGTTCGTCCACCTCAACCCTTTTTGTGTAATGTCATAATCTGTTCTAAGATTTCCTCTGGCACAGGGACACTGCCGCCTGGCCGTCCGTGGAAGTATATTGGTGTCTGTCCCCGCACCGCTACACGCACATCATCCACCATTTGGCCTGTGTTCATTTCCACTACCAATACAGCCTTTACACGTGCCGCCACTTGCTCGATGGGAGCGTAAGGAAAGGGCCATAGAGTGATAGGACGAATCAAACCAGCACGCACCCCTCGTGCCCGCGCCTCGCGCACGGCGGTCTTGGCAATTCGCCCCACACTGCCAAAGGCTACCACTAGGATTTCAGCGTCATCAGTCAACCAAGCCTCATAACGCACTTCACACTCACGGATGCGTTGTAGCTTCGCCTGCAGCTGCCAGTTCATCGCTTCCAGTGTCTCCGCCTCAAGACCAAAGGCAGCAATGTGGTTCGGAGGACGTCCGCGAGCACCGGTCAGTGCCCATGGAGGACGTATCCGTGAGCCTTCACGCATAGGAGGCAGTTGGGCCGGTTCCATCATTTGTCCAATTAGGCCATCCCCTGCCAGGATGGCAACAGCACGATACTTGTCGGCCAGATCGAAAGCCAACACGGTCAGATCAATCGCTTCCTGAACGGTTGCGGGAGCAAGCACAATACAGCGATAATCTCCATGACCACCGCCACGCGTCAGCTGGTTATAATCCGCCTGAGAGGGCTGGATGTTCCCCAACCCCGGCCCACCGCGCATAATATCTACCACCACTGCCGGCACGTTTGACAACGCAATATAAGAAAGCCCCTCTTGCATCAAGCTGATGCCCGGTCCAGAAGAGGAGGTCATCGCCCAGGCACCTGTGCATGCAGCACCATACACCATATTGATGGCTGCAATCTCGCTCTCTGCCTGGAGGAAAACACGCCCCAATTCCGGCATGCGCCGTGACATATGTTCTAATAACTCTGTCTGAGGCGTGATGGGATAGCCAAAATAGGCATCCACCCCAGCGCGTAGTGCAGCCTCGGCAATCGCAATGTTGCCTTTCAGCAGTTCTTTTGCCACTGTCTGTTGCTCTCAACTTTGGTAGGGAATTTATGCTCCTGACCCTCTCGAGCACACGTAAGACCGCGTGCAGAAATGAGAACGCGCACGATGCTCACGCTGGCTCGGTCACGACCACCGTCACTTCTTCGGTCAGCTGGGGCTCTTGCGATTTGACCTTAACTTCGCGGAACACCTCGATTGCAGCGTCGGGGCAGATCATTGCACATAGTGCACACCCGGTACAACGCTGCATTGGATCAATCAGCTCCGCCGGGCGGTAGCCTTTGCTGTTGAAGGAAGCACCTATCCGGATCAGATCAGAGGGACAGATGGAAATACACAGCTGACACCCCTTGCACGCTTCGACGTTGATGATGATTCGACCTTTAGACATCTTATCCACCGATCTCCTAACCAGGTTCTATGCTCCGAACCGCTTGCTCCATAATACAATAACCCCCAAATACTCTGAAAGCAACGTCTGCTGCAACTAATCCATCTGGACTCTAACACACCCAGTCCATGTTAGCAAAGATTGGGAGGGAAGATTATTCCATCTCCATCTCCTTTGACCCCTCTTTGCTCCGTGTTATAATGGGCACTGACAGACTGACGAACACCAGAAAGGAACACGGTCTTACTATGCGGATTCCGGGTACCTATGTGGATATCCTGGCGCAAGCACGCGCCCGTTCTATCCAGGGTGATTTCGAAGGAGCGGCCCTGTTATACAAAAATCTTGTTGACCGTCTCTCCAGTCTGAAGCCGGAATTATGGGAACGACGTCCCGAACTACGTGACATGTACCATAATGGTCTGGCGGAACTGGCGCGGCTTCACCACATCTTAGGTGATCTTGAACAATCTCTGGCTTTATACCGTCAGCTGAGCAAAATGGAGGGCTCTGACAGGGCTCGATGGCATCAGAAAGCCGCCTATGTGCTCATCGATATGGGACGTGTGGAGCAAGGACTGGACGAACTGCGTGCCGAGGCACTGGCCAATCCAGGCTCTTATGAGACCTGGCTGGTTATGGGACGTGAGTGCATATACCTAGAACGGTGGCAAGAGGCTGAGGAGAACCTCAATCGAGCGCTCAGAAATGCCACCACCCCGGAGAGCAAGCAGGAGATCTATCTGAGCCTTTTCGACCTGTATCGCGCTCAAGGACGTGTCGAGGAGGCAATGGCGGCTTGGGATCAGACATGGGAGGGGAAGACAGAACCAGATGATACCTCCCCTGTTTATCAGATGTTAATAGAACATGGAGATCTCGAACGCGCGCGTCAATATCTTGAGCGCGATCCCAATGCATTGCGCCGTGGATTTTACCAGGGTCTTCTGGAAGCGCGCGCAGGTATAACACAAGAAGCTCAGCATCGCTGGCAGAAGGTTGTCAAGACAGAACCCTTTAAATTTGATGTTGGTATTGAGGAGTGGGCCGAAGCGGTCCTGCGGACTAACTCGAACCCCCAAGAAGTGGTCAGAGTGTTGAGCAGAATCAGGGGGACCTTAGATGAGACCTCGCGGAGAATGGTGTTGCTGGCTATCGCCCAAGCACGCCTCGGGCATATAGACGACGCAGAACGTTCACTTGAGCGAGGGTGTTTGACCAGGCAAATGAACAGGCCACGACGCGAGAAGCTTTCTGCGAAGGAATGGGCTTTGTTTGACGAGCTGGTGGCCGACGCAGAGATCAAGCAAAAGCTCAAGAAATTCTTTGAAGGGGGCCAAAATGACGGTCAGGCACGTTGAGCCGGAACCCCCTTTATATGGATGTCCGTGCTGATGAGTCTATGCCGATCATAACCTTAACCACCGATTTTGGTACTCGCGACGCCTATGTGGGCGTTATGAAGGGTGTGATCCTGAGCATTGCCCCACATGTCACCTTGGTGGATATTTCGCATGAAATACCGCCTCAAGATGTGCGGGCAGCCTCCTTTTTGATCTATCAGGCAGAGATCTTCTTTCCTGCAGACACCGTTCATGTCGTGGTAGTCGATCCCGGAGTTGGTAGCGAGCGCCGTGCATTAGCAGTGCGCACCCACACAGGGACTTTCGTTGCCCCCGATAATGGGGTGCTCACCCATGTGCTGACACATTCCACCGATTACGAGGCATACAGCCTCACCAACCCGGAGTACTGGTTGCCGACACCCAGTGCCACGTTTCATGGGCGCGATATCTTCGCACCAGTTGCAGCACGACTGGCAGATGGAATGCCCATCTCCCGAGTAGGAGAACCGATCGAAGATCCAGTGCGTCTGTCTATCCCGCAGATTGAGTTCAGAGCACCCGACGAGATCGTGGCACACGTTCTCTACATCGACCGATTCGGTAATCTCATCCTGAACATCACGGCAGAGCAGCTGCCCGACACACCGACTTTCGAGATCGCTGACCACCGGATACGGGGTCTGCAAAGAACGTATGCGGATGGCACCCCGGGCGAATTGATCGCATATATAGGGAGCACGCGCCATCATATCGAAGTTGCATTGCCAGGAGGGCATGCCGCCCAACATATCGGCGCACAGATTGGTACGCCGGTGTACATTCGAAGCCTCACTACGAGCCAGACACAGCAATGGACGAATTCGTGATTGAAGGCGGATATGCCCTGAAAGGCACCATCACTCCTAGCGGCAACAAGAACGCGGCGTTCCCGCTGATCTCAGCCGCTCTGCTGACCGATGAGCCTGTCACCTTGCACAACCTGCCCGACATCGGCGATGTGCGCACGATGCTCACTATTATGCGCGATTTGGGGGTCGAGGTCGAGTACCACGACCCTCACAATGTCACGCTGCGCGCTTCCACAGTGCAGAAGATCAAACCCGACCCCGCTTTGTTCGGGCAAATGCGCGGTGCATTGGTGCTGAGCGGTCCCCTGTTAGCGCGCGAGGGAAAAGTTGAACTACCCAAACCCGGGGGCGATCAGATCGGCCGTCGTCGCATTGATACCCACATCCTGGCGCTCAGTGAGCTGGGCGCCCAGCTCGACTATAATGAAAGCCTTTCCCTGACGGCGCAACGCCTGCGTGGAGCGGACATCCTACTTGATGAAGCCAGCGTGACCGCCACCGAGAATGCCATCCTCGCTGCCGTCACCGCCGAAGGCAACACTGTCATTCGCAACGCGGCATCCGAACCCCACGCACAAGACTTGTGCCACCTACTCAATCGAATGGGCGCGCGCATCAGCGGCATCGGTTCCAACACGCTGTACATCGAAGGAGTGACTCGCTTGCACGGGGCCGAGTTTTCCCTGAGCGCCGATTACGTCGAGGTGGGAAGCTACATCGCACTGGCAGCCACGACGGGCAGCGAGATTCTCATCCAGAACGCTTCGCCGGAACATCTGCGCATGACATTGCTCGTCTTCAAACGGCTTGGTGTAAATGTGGAAATTCGAGGCAATGACATTCTGGTGCCGGCAACACAATCCCTCAAGATTGTGCCCGACCTAGGCGACGCCATCCCCAAAGTGGACGACGCCCCATGGCCTGGTTTCCCAGCAGACATGATGAGCGTCAGCATCGTTGTGGCAACCCAATCCAGCGGTACAGTTTTGTTTCATGAGAAAATGTTCGAAAGTCGATTGTTCTTCGTCGACAAGTTGATCGGTATGGGCGCGCGCATCGTGCTGTGCGATCCGCATCGTTGTATCGTCCAAGGGCCAAGTCCGCTGCACGCCGAGCCCCAGGGCATTGCCAGCCCCGACATACGTGCTGGAATGGCACTCCTCATCGCTGCGCTGTGTGCTAAAGGCACCAGCGTAATCCGCAATATCAGACAGATCGACCGCGGTTATGAGCAAGTTGATGTGAAGCTAGCGCAGCTGGGAGCACGCATCAAGCGAACGGGATGTTGATGGTTGCCCGATGAGAATATTCTACAGTGACCCTTTCACGTTTCCCCTGCCGCCAGGACACAAGTTTCCCTTGTCCAAATATGCCTTGCTGCGTCAGCGCGTGATGGAATCCGGCCTCGCGGCGCGCCATCCGCTGCACCTATCCCGCGCCGCCACCGATGCGGAAGTTTGCAGGGCACATACAGCTGAGTACTGGCAGGAGTTTCGGCTTGGTCAGCCGAGCGAGCATATGATGAGGCGCATTGGCCTTCCCTGGTCACCCCAGCTGGTGCGACGCACGCGCCACTCGGTAGGCGGCACCATCGAAGCGTGTCGCGTTGCCCTGCGCGACGGGTGCGCAGTCAACCTGGCCGGCGGCACCCATCACGCCTTCCGCGATCACGGCGCGGGTTATTGCGTGTTAAATGACAGTGCTGTGGCGCTGGGTGTGCTCCGTGCCGAAGGCTTATGCTGGCGGGCGCTTGTCGTCGATTGCGATGTGCATCAAGGAGATGGAACGGCAGCTATCTTTGCCGACGACCCCGACGTCTTCACGTTTTCCATTCATGCAGCCAACAATTTCCCGTTCCGCAAGCAGGTCAGTCGGCTGGACATTGCCCTGCCCGACGGAGCCGACGATGCCGCCTATCTCAGCGCCCTGGAAAGCGGGCTGCGGAGCTCCATTTCGCTCGCACGGGCTGAGCTCGCGATTTATCTGGCCGGTGCTGATCCTTACCGAGATGACCGTCTTGGACGGTTGTCACTTTCTAAGGAGGGACTCCGAGAACGCGATTGGCTGGTCTTGGGCTCTCTTTATCGAGCGGGCATTCCGGTGGCGATCACGATGGCAGGTGGCTATGCGCGCCATATTGAGGATACAGTGGAGATTCACTTGCAGACCATTATGGTTGCTGAGGCGATCTATCAATCGTGAACCCCAGTCTTGAGCGTGAGGGAGAGGAGAATCCTATGACCCCCATACGCATTGGCGTTTTGACCAGTGGCGGGGATGCACAAGGGATGAACGCTGCGGTGCGTGCCGTGGTGCGCACGGCGCTCAGCCACGGAGCGGAAGTTTATGCCATCTACGAAGGTTACCAAGGTATGGTGGACGGAGGAGAATGCATCCGCCGTATGACATGGGACTCGGTAGGTGGCATCTTGCAACAGGGCGGCACTGTCATAGGCTCCGCGCGCTGCGAAGCATTCGAAACGCGTGAAGGGCGCATACGCGCTGCATTGCACCTGGTAGGACGAGGTATTGATCGTTTAGTGGTGATCGGCGGTGATGGCAGCTTAACCGGGGCTGATATCTTCCGTCGCGAGTGGAGCGGCCTCCTGGCGGATCTTGTCAAACAGGGCTGGATCAGCCAGGAGGTGGCCGACCGTCACCAACACTTGTTCATCGTGGGGTTGGTGGGTTCGATTGACAACGACATGATGGGCACCGACATAACCATCGGCGCCGACAGCGCACTCCACCGCATTGTGGAGGCCATTGACGCTATCAGCAGCACGGCTGCCAGTCATCACCGCACTTTCGTGGTGGAAGTGATGGGGCGACATTGCGGTTATCTCGCCCTGATGGGAGGTCTAGCTGCCGGGGCGAACTGGGTGCTGATCCCCGAATCTCCCCCCGACATCGACGACTGGGAAGATAAGATGTGCCAGGTGCTCCAAGCAGGCCGCAACGCCGGCCGACGGCACAGCATCGTCGTAGTCGCCGAGGGTGCGCAAGATCGACACGGCAGACCGATCACCAGCAACTATGTGAAAGAGGTTCTGGAACAGAAGCTGGGCCAGGATACCCGCGTCACGGTGCTGGGCCATGTGCAGCGGGGTGGCGCTCCCAGCGCGTTCGACCGCAATTTGGGCACCTGGCTGGGATACGCCGCCGTCCAAGAACTGCTGAATGCCACGCCGGATAAAGAACCTGTGCTGATCGGCATCCGGGATAATCGCATCACCCGCACGCCTCTGATGCAATGCGTGGAACAGACCCGCAGCGTAGCGAATGCTCTTAAAGATCAAGATTTCGAGCGCGCGCTGGAGTTGCGGGGACGCGGCTTTAGGGAGGCATTTCGCATCCTGCGCACTCTGGTGCGCGCCCTGCCCCACGAAGCGCCCCCGAACCAAAAATCCCTGCGGCTGGCTGTGCTGAACTCAGGGGGTGCGGCCCCCGGCATGAACACCGCGGTGCGCGCTGCGGTGCGTCTGGCACTTGACCGCGGCTGGAAAGTGCTGGGAGTCCAGAATGGGTTCCAGGGTCTCATCGAGGGCGAGATCACCGAGATGGGCTGGATGAGCGTGACCGGCTGGGCCGGTCGCGGAGGCGCTGAGCTGGGCACCAACACCTATATACCATCGGGCAGTGACTTCTACGCCATCGCACGTTGCATCGAGGAACACCAGATCAACGCCCTGCTCGTCATCGGAGGCTGGTCCGGTTACGAGGGTGCTTATCGCCTCTACACCGAACGGGATCATTATCCTTCCTTCAACATCCCGATCCTGTGCCTGCCGACAACGATCGACAATAATCTGCCGGGCACTGAGCTGAGCGTCGGCGCCGACACCGCCCTTAACAGCATCGTCGAGGCGGTGGACAAGATCAAACAATCCGCTGTGGCATCCCGGCGCTGCTTCGTGGTCGAGGTAATGGGACGTTACTGTGGCTACCTGGCGCTGATGAGCGGCTTGGCCACCGGAGCGGAACGCGTCTATCTTCACGAGAATGGCATCACCCTGCGCGATTTACTCAACGACTTGGCTAACCTGACCGCTGGCTTCAAGAGCGGCAAACGAGTCGGCCTGCTTATCCGCAATGAGCGCGCCAACGATGTCTATACCACTAGCTTCATCACCGCGCTACTCGAACAAGAGGGCGGCGACTTGTTTCAAGTGCGGCAGGCGATCCTGGGCCACTTACAGCAAGGTGGCAATCCCTCGCCCTTCGACCGCATCCTAGCAACGCGCCTGGCAGCACGCTGCGTCGATTATCTCGCCGAGCAATACGAGACCACACCCCCCATCGCCGTCTTCATCGGGCTTGAGGGCGGACAAATCCGCTTCCACAACTTAGAGGATATGCCGAAAATGATCGACGGGACATATGGCAGACCTAAGCAGCAGTGGTGGATGCAGCTCTGCCCCATCGCCAGCGTGATGGCGCAGCCAGGTTCCCAGGGAGTGCCTCAGTAGCGTGCCTGTCCTGGCGCTCGCAACACAACGCGCTGGCAAGTGGGCCGTTGCCTAGGCCATCGACTTCTAGTTCGATAGGGATAGATAGTGGGGTAGATAGCAAGTTGGGTGGATGAGATGCTATGGAGGACTGCAGAATCGACATTCCAACATGCGCTGAACCGAGCGAGGCAAAATCATCAGAGCATACTGCGGCATCTCAGGTCGTCTACGGTATGTGTGGGGTCTGTCCGGGGGGCTGTGGGGTTGAAATTCACCTTCAAGACGGCAAAATCAGCCGTCTGGCACCCTGGAAGGGACATCCGCAGGGCATGTGCTGCCCCCGAGGCGCCCACGCGCCTGAAATCGTCTATGCACCCGATCGCCTGCTGTATCCACTGAGGCGCACCGGACCACGTGGTGAGGGCCGCTTCGCGCGCATCAGCTGGGACGAGGCGCTCGACACCGTTGCCGAGAGCATGCGCCGCGTGGCGCAGCGTTATGGCCCCCAAGCGATTTGTATGTACACCGGGCGCGGTGCTTTCGATTGGACGCTGTGTCATCTGCTCACGCCGGCAGGTGTGCGCGAATCGTCAGCATGGAGCCTCTTCTTTCCACTTGGGTCACCCAACACCACAGGGGTCGGTTCCATCTGCTATGTATCCCATAGCATCATCGCGCCAGCGACTACACTCGGCGTCTGGGAAGTGGATATGTACCCAGACATCGAAAACGCCGAACTGATCGTGATCTGGGGAGACAATCCTGCTACTGACTCGCCACCGGTCAATTACCATCGCATCTGTCAAGCCAGGCGCCGCGGGGCGGAGGTCATCGTTATCGATCACCGCCGCAATGAAACGGCGCGCGCCACCAATGCCAAATGGTTGGGCATCCGACCCGGCACCGATGGCGCTTTAGCATTGGCGATGCTCTACGTGGTCATTGCCGAAGAACTGTACGACCGCCCCTTCGTCGAGCGATGGACCGTTGGCTTCGAGGAGCTCAAGGCCTACGCCGCTGAGTTCCCCCCAGAAAGAGCTGAGGAAATCACATGGATACCGGCGGAGGAGATCAGACGCACCGCGCGCGCCATCGCGCGCGCCCGCGGTGCATGCCTGGTGAGCTACACCGGCCTGGAGTACACCAACAGCGGCGTCCAGAATATTCGGGCGGTGCTCATCCTGTGGGCACTGACCGGCAACCTGGATGTGCCGGGTGGCAAGGTGATCAAGATGCGCGACGCGGACTTTCCCATCAACCAGAGCCGGCGCGTCGAACCGCCGGATAGCGTTCCCCCAATCGGCAAGGATCGCTATCCGCTCTATCATCTCTATCGACGTGAAGCCCACGCGATGGAGTTGCCCCGCGCCATCCTGCAGGACGATCCCTACCCCGTGCGCGCGCTGATGATCGTCGGCTCGTCGATCATCACCAGCTATCCCAACCCGGATTTATGGCGTCGCTGTTTCAGCAATCTGGGCTTTATGGTAGTGGTGGATCGTTTCCTGACCGCCGATGCCCTATACGCGGACATCGTGCTGCCTGCCACCACGCTGTTTGAGAACCAGGGCTATATGGTTTATGGCCCCACCTTCCAGGTACGGGAACGTGTCATTGAGCCGTTGGGCGAAGCGCGCAGCGATTGGAATATCGCCATCGCGCTCGCGAACCGCTTGGGTTATGGCCACTTATACCCTTCCTCGGAGGAGGACGTCATCCGTTGGGCGTTAGAGGGGAGCGGCTTCGATCTGGAAACCGTGTGCCGGCACCCTACTGGGGTCACATGGCATCCTGTGACGCAACAGTACCGCAAATGGGAGTTGGGTCTGTTGCGGCGCGATGGTCAACCCGGGTTTGAGACCCCTTCCGGCAAGTTTGAGATTGCGTCCGGTATCTTAGCTGCCTACGGCTATGATCCTCTGCCAGCCTATATCGAACCAAAGGAAGGTCCCATATCGAATCCCAAACTGGCCCTTGAGTATCCTTTGGTGTTCAACTCCGGCGCACGCATTCAGTCCGATTTTCGCTCGCAGCACCACAACATTCCTGGGCTGCTCAAGATGCAGCCCAGGCCGCTGGTCACTTTGCACCCGCGTGATGCGGCAGTGCGAGGGATTCGCTCCGGTGATGCCGTGTGGGTCGTCACACCACGCGGTCGTGTGCGCTATACCGCGCGCGTCTCAGAGGATATCGTGCCAGGGGTTGTAGAGGCGAATATGGGGGGAGGAAACCCCATTGCCAGCCCTGAATGGCGCGAATGCAATGTGAACGTGCTGACCGACCCCGACAATCGGGACGAGATCTCCGGCTTCCCGGTTTACAAAGCGCTGCTCTGCGATGTGGTGAAAATCCCCGCCTGAAACCGCGAACGCGCGATCAGCCGGCTGACTCGTCAATCCACGCCAGGTAGTCCGCCGCGCCCATCAGAATCGGCAGCGCGATGATCTCCGGCACCTCATAGGGGTGGATCGCCTTGACCGTCGGCACCAGCTGCGCGGCGAAGAGATCAGCCCGCGTCTTGGCAAGTAATAACACCTCTTCATCCGTGCAACGCTCTCCCTTCCAGAGATAACGCGATTCGATGGGTGCGATGATATTGACGCAGGCCACCAGCTTCTTGTCCAAGAGGGTATCCGCAATTTGCCTGCCGACATCGCGCGAGGGTGCCGTGATCAACACTACAATGTATGTCGCCTCCGCCATTGTACCGAACCTCTCAAACTATCGGCTTGCTAAGACGCGCTGCACCTCTGCCTTGACGGCATCGGGTAGTGGCTGTGGGCGATGGCTCTCCATAATGCTGATCGTGCGTTCTTTAAGTCGCTCCCCAAGACGTTTGCTGCCTGCTGCCCGCCATGCCTCGGCCCGGCGGCGGTCGAACAGCACTGGCTGCCAGAATGCGCGGAAGTGCGCAAATGTGTGAGCATCACTGAGGTAGTCACCCCCTGGGCCTACTCGATGAATGACCTCCAGAGCCATCGCTTCGGCATCCAGCTGAACGCCTTGCACCATCTGCCGCCCAAAATCGATCATCTCGGCAGTGAAGACGATCATCTCCGGAGAGGTGGTCAGTCCCGCTTCCAGGTAGCCCACGTCATGCACCAGGTTGGTGCCCGTCAACAGCGCGACGAGAACCGACAGGGCAGCATCGGCAGCGGCTTGCTCGTCCATGACGTTGCTGTCTGAATGACCGGCATATCCCCAAGTGGGCAGACCATAGTACCGTCCCATTTCAGCCACCGCAATGCGCGCCAGCTGGAACTCGGGCGCCCCGTAGACGCTGATGGTAGTCTTCATATCCATGTGATGTAACCCGCTGCCGAAGACAAGCGGCGCACCGGCGCGCTTGAGCTGATGGATGACCAGGCTGCTTAGCACCTCAGCTGCGCCAAGCACCATCCCACCCGCCAGAGAAGCCGGTGCGGTGCCCCCCATCATCGGAGCAGGTGAATGCACCACCGGCAGGCGATGCTCCGCCATAAACAGCAGCTTCTCTGTGGCCGTGCGACTGTGCTGCAACGGAGAAGTGGGCTCTGAATAGAGAAGTAGGTTGGGATTGATCTGGAGCTGACCGAGTCCACCGGCCGCCGTAGCGGCCATGGCGGTGATTGCCTCACAATCCGCCCGGTCGTCGCACACGAACACAATGGGCTTGACCGTGTGTTCCAGCATCAAGGCGAACTGATGGCGGTAGGCACTGCGCCGCGAACCGCCCGCTTCTGCGGCGGGAACGTCAGAAGGAATGCCCATGGACATGACAAAGCTGAGTTGCGGCAGCGCGTCCACCAGCCGAATGCAATCGATCACATCCTGCGTGGTGAAGCGGCGCTTTTCCCCTGTACGCGGATCGAGGTAGTTGGGGCAATCCGAGCCAGGGCCAAAGCTGACGTTGCGGCCGGCCAGCGACGCCACCACTTGATCACTGCCCCGTGCGCACAATCCGACGTAGGAAGGCGCCTGCTGCAACGCCCATTCCACCAGTGCAGCGGGAATCCGCACCAGATTCGCATCACTGACATGGGCACCGGCCTCTTTGAGTAGACGCAGAGCCTCGTCCTGGTGCACACGCACTCCGGTGCGACGCAATACCTCCAGAGCAGCCAGGTGAATCTGCTCACATTGAGCAGTGTCCAACATATGCAGGTGTGGCAATGCCAAAGGGTAAATCACTTGCTCCATAGAAACCCTCCTCAACCGTAACGCTGCACTGCTCGATCAACGACGGCGTGCACTTCTGCTGCCACCTCCGCCGGGAGCAAAGGTGGCTTATGAGTGGCTAAGATCTCCTCCACTCGTTCCGCAGCACGTTGCAGGATGGACTTGCCTCCACGCGACTGCCAGCGTTCATAATTCTCGCGCTCGAACAAACGTGGATACCATCGCTCGCGATAATGCCGCAAGGTGTGCTCACTCTCCAAGAATTGGCCATCCGGCCCCACCTGATCGATCAGGTCCAGAGCAAGGGTTTCGTCGTTGATCTCAACATCGGCTATGGCGCCCTTGATCCATCCCACGATCTCGTCGCAGATGACCAGCTGGGCTAATGAGCCGCACAATCCGGACTCTAAATAGCCCAGATCATGGACCAGCTGGCCACCGCTCAACGCGCGCAACATAAGGGTCAAGGCAGCTTCTGCGGCCGCTTGGCCATCCGGCAACTTGGCGTCGCTGGCTCCGCCCAGCGTGAAGACCGGCAGGCCATAGAAATGGACCAGCGACTCGGCAATTCCCTGATAATCGGCGCCGGCATAGGGTTCGACCATCGTGCGCATGTCCAAAGCTTCGCCCCCCCAGCCCGGGAATATGACGGGGGTGCCAGGATTTCTCAGTTGGGAGATGACTAAGCCCGCTAGCGCCCCGGCGTTGACCAACGCCATCGCTCCGGCCATCGTCATCGGAGCAGTTAAACCGCCCGAACCCGCGGGGATGTAAAGCGCCGGCAACCCTTTGTCCGCCATGAACAGCAATTTCTCCAGCGCTTCCCTGTTATGGCGTAGCCCGGTGGTCACGTTGATGTAGCAAATCGTAAAGGGTTTCTCGCGCAACGCCTGCGCACCACCGGCGACGATCTCCGCCATTTCCACCGCATCCAGACAGCCGCTCGTGTCATAGGTCACGTACACGATGGGTTTGGTGGTATAGTTAAGCATAACTTCCATCTGAAAACGGTCAACGACAATTTGGTTGACATCGCTGGGCAGGAACATCGACATCACGAAGTCGATGTGGGGCAGCGCGTCACACAGGGTGATGCCCTCTCGGACATCCCGGAGCACCGGCCGCCGGCGCTCACCAGTGTGATGATCGATGATGTTGAGCAGATCAGAACCTGGCCCATAGTAGCTGCGATAATCTTCCAGGAACATCGCCGGTTGACCGTTGCGGTCATATACAACCAGACGTTTGGGCGCCGTCTCCAGCGCTCGTTCCACAAGCCGGGCAGGGATGCGCACCTGGTTGCCGTCGAAGACCTCGGCGCCGGCACGTTTCAACAGGTCAAGCGCTTCCTGTAGATACAGGCGAACTCCGGTACGCTCCAGAATTTGAAGACTGGCGTCGTGTAATCGCCGGCACTGCTCTTCGCTCAGGCGCGCTAAGGCCAGTCTGCTGTGACGATGGGTAATATCGATGCCGCGTTCCATTCATGATCTCCTGGTGCTTGTGTCGTGTGATGGTGTAAACGGTTTTGTTTTCGCCTCACCGGAAAACGGGGATGATCCGGAACTCGACGCGCCAGAACGTCCAGGGCATGGCTTATGGCCCCGTGGCGCGAATGTCGACCAGCTCCTGCCCTTTAATCTGTTCCAATACGGCCACCAATTCGTCGCGCGTCGCGGCGCTGATCTTGATGACCACGTCCCAATAACCCGGCTTGCGGGGAGTTGGAAGACTGCCCGCTGCATCAATACCCCAACCTTTTGACGCGATCGCCGCGGTGATTTTGGCGAATTCACCCACACGGTCAGGTACACGCATGGTGGCACGCCAGCCTGGCACCTGAAGCCCGAGCAAGTTGGTCAGCTGCGTGAGCAAGTCCGATTCGGTGATGATCCCGACCACGATCCCCTCTTCCAGGACCGGAAGACATCCGATCCTATGGGTGACCAAAACTCGCGCCGCCTCCTCGATAGGAGTATCGGGCGTGGCGGTGATGACATCCTTGCCGCGCACCATAACATCTTTCACCTTAAGACCAGAAAGCAGACGCGTGATCTCCCACACGTTCAAGCTGCTGAGCTCAATCGGGGAGATGCGCAGGTTCTGCCGGGTGATCAAACCCACCAATCGCTTGCCCCTCTCGACGACGGGTACATGGCGGACGTTGTTCTCGGACATAATACCTTGTACCTCGACGATCGAGGCGTCCGGTGTCACCGTCAGAGGATGTCTGGTCATATAGTCCCCAACAAACATAGCTGCCTCCTCAGGAGCTCGTGACGACAGGTTCCATCTTGCGCAGCTCCTCCAAGGGTATGTGACACAAAATATAATGTTCCTTCGTATTATACCGCTGTGGCGGAGGCTCCACTTCACACACCTTGCCCCGATCAGGTAACATACCGCGTCGAGGACAGCGCGTATGAAAAACACAGCCGGTGGGCGGATCTAGCGCGCTTGGTACATTACCCTCCAGACGAATGCGCTTTTGGGCCGCGTCAGGGTCTGGAATGGGAACGGCGGACAATAACGCCTCGGTATAAGGATGATAGGGTGGCGCGTAGATCGCTTCTGCAGAGCCGAACTCGACAATATGGCCCAGATACATCACGGCCACCATATCTGAGAAGAACCGCACTACACTCAGATCGTGTGCAATGAACAACATCGTCGTGCCATAGCGCCTCTGAATGTCGAGCAAAAGATTGAGCACCGCTGCCTGCACGGAAACATCCAGCGCGGAGACAGGCTCATCGCATAGCACCAGTTCGGGGTGACTGGCAAATGCGCGTGCGATCCCTACACGCTGTTTCTCACCGCCACTGAGCTGGCTGGGAAAACGATCATAGTAGCTGGGATCCAGCCGCACCGCCTGCAACAGGCGGAGTACTTCATCATAGACTTGGTGTGGCGGTACCGTTTTAAAACGCTGTAGGGGGCGCGCAATTTGCTGCCCCACTGTATAGGCCGGGTTCATTGTCGAATCCGGATTCTGAAAGACCATCTGCAGCTGCTGAATCAGCTTCACATCACGTCGTGTGACCGGCATGCTAATATCAAAACCCAGAAACTGAAGAACACCCGCCGTCGGGGATTCAAGCCCGATGATAGTCTTCGCTAAGGTGCTTTTACCGCAGCCGGACTCCCCCACAACGCCCACCGTGATGCCCCTGGGGACGTGCAAACTCACATCATCCACCGCCTTAATATGTTTTTTCTTACCCAGACCGAACAAACTGAACACCGAACGAGAGGGCTGTTCATAATAGGTTTTCAGATTTCCAACTTCCAGGACGGTTTCATGCTCCGAGATTGTCTGTGTCCCGGGCAAGGGCAAATCTATCTCCTCAGAAGGTTGCCAGGCAGAAGGATCAATTTCCCCAGCATAGAAACAACGCGCACTATGGCCTGGGGTGATCTCCTGCAACATAGGACGTTCATTGCGACATCGTTCGGTGGCATAATCGCAGCGCGGGGCGAATATGCAGGCGCCCCAAGGCCGATCTTGCGGGGCGGGAACGCGACCCCGAATGGGATAGAGCCGACTCTCTTCCTTGGTAATGCCCAGCTTGGGCACACAGCGCATCAGACCCTGGGTATAGGGATGCAGCGGATGTGCGAAGATCTGTTTCACGTGCGCACACTCTACCAGCTCGCCGGCATACATCACGGCTACCTGATCACACACCCGCGCGACCACGCCCAGATTGTGGGTGATGTAGATGATGCCAGTGTCGAAGTCACGTTTGAGCTCTTCGATCAAATCCAGGACAGCCGCCTCGACCGTCACGTCCAACGCCGTGGTGGGTTCATCCATAATGAGCAGAGCGGGGTTATTGAGCAATGCCATAGCGATCACCACACGTTGCTGCTGCCCGCCCGAGAGTTGGTGCGGATAACGTTTCATCACATTGGGCGCATCCGGCATGTACACCCGTTCCAGCATTTCGATGGAGCGGCGCCACGCTTCGGCGTGGGGGATACTTCGGTGGACGATGAGCACTTCCGCGAGTTGTTCCCCAATCGTGAGCGAGGGATTCAGCGCTTGCATCGGGTCTTGATAGACCATCGTGATCTGGTCGCCGCGCAGGATGCGCAGCTCCTTCTCGGAGCGTCCCACCAGCTCACGCCCCTGGAACTTGATGCTCCCTTCGACGATGCGCCCATTGGGACCCAGGAAGTCGAGAATACCAAAAGCCACCGTAGTCTTGCCACACCCCGATTCCCCAACGAGGCCCAACGTCATCGCCCGGTTGACCTCGAAGGAGACCTGGCGCACCGCTTCCACTTCCCCGTGACGGGTGGCATAAGAGATAGAAAGGTTTTCGACTTTCAGGATAGGTGGCAAAGGATGAAAGCGCGTCTGCATCGGCTCATCCGCTCAACAATAGCGTGCCAATTCCTCGCGTAATCCGTCGGCGAACAGATTGAGGCCCACCACCAGCGACGCGATTGCTACAGAAGGCCACAGGGCGGCCCATGGACTGCCCGCCATGATGTATTGCCGACCCTTCGCCACCATGCTCCCCCAATCCGGCGAAGGGGGTGGCAATCCCAGTCCCAGAAAACCTAAAGTGCCCATCGCAAAGATGGCATAGCCCACACGCAACATAGCGTCCACAATCAGGGGACCGCGGGCGTTGGGAAGGATTTCGTGGAACATAATATACCAGACGCTCTCGCCACGGATTTCAGCCGCCCGGATATAGTCGCGGGTGCGAATGTCGAGCGTGAGACTGCGCACCAGGCGCGCAATGCCAGGCGTCCCCACGATGGCGATCGCCAGCACGATATTGAGCGCCGAAGGTCCGATGGCTGCAATGATGATCATGTAGAGTAAGATGACCGGAAAGGCCATCATCGCATCCAACAGGCGCATCACCACTTCATCAATCCATCCACCCAGGTAGCCGCCCAGCACTCCCAAGACAGAACCCGCAACCAGTCCCAGGAATACACCCCACAGCGCAATCCCGCCCGGCAGCCACAGGGATTCGTTGATGGGCAGCATAATCAGCACCAGCCGCGCCCCGTAAATCAACCGTGCCCAGATATCACGCCCCAAGTGGTCCGTCCCTAACGGATGTGTCGCCGAAGGGGGGGCATTTTGCAACTTGTAATCCTGATCAAATGGCCCATAAGGGGTCAGAAACGGGGCAAAGATGGCCATCAGCACCCAGAAACTCACAATCGCCAATCCCACCATAGCCGTCCTGGAACGCCCTATGATCGAAACCCCTTCCCATAGCCGTCGCCAGCGCGATGGTCGTCGGACGATCGCGCTTAACAACGTGCGCTCAACTGCCGCCATCGTTCCCTCTCCACGATACCTCACTCAGCCAACCTATTTGCTACCTGACCGCCAAATCTGCTTGATTTTTATGTCAAGTATATCGAATACGCGGATTGAGGAGTGTGTAGATGACATCCGCGATCAGCTGCGTGCCGACCGCCACCGCGACCAGGATCATCGCCCCTGCCTCGATCGCATTAAAGTCCTTGAACAATGCCGACGCGAGCAGATAACTGCCCAGGCCAGGGTAGCCAAAGATGGCCTCGACCACCACAATCCCGCCCAAAAGCCAGTTGACGTGGAGCATAATCACTGTAATCGGCGCCATCAGAGCATTACGCATCACGTGCTTGAAGATGATGCGCCGATACGGCAGCCCCTTGAGAAATGCTGTGCGCACATAAGCCGCTTTCATAACTTCCACCGTGCTGGCGCGGGTGATGCGCAACACATATCCCAGCTCGATCAGGGTGAGCGTCAGCACGGGCAGGATCAACATGTCCGGCCTTGTCCAAGGTGCTTGTTCACCAAATACGGTCGCTCCCGGCACCAGCCGCAGCCACAGGGCAAAAATCAAGATCAGGAAAATACCGGTGGCAAACTCCGGCGTCACCGAGAACACCATGCCGCTGATGGACAGCACACGATCCAACGGTTTCCCCTCGTTGAGTCCGGCCACCAGGCCGAGGAGTAAGGAGAGCGGCATCACCACCGCAAAAGCGATGCCAGCCAGCACCAAGGAATTGCGCAGACGGATGAAGAGCAAGTCCGCCACAGGCCTGCCAGTGCGCAGCGACATCCCCGGATCTCCCCGCAGCAACCCCTTTTGCAAGGGGATATACTCCACCGGCCCGCCGGAAAAAGCCTTCCAGCCGGTGCCCACGATAAACACCCACGTCTCTTTTCCACCGCCCTTCTCCCAGCGCACGGCGTGATTTTGCATGTCCACACCCCAGAATGTCCGGGCGACACGCGCCTGACCGGCCCAACGGGTGCGCACGATGGTTTCGCTGCTTTGGGCAAAAAGCTCCGCCGCATAGGCGATCGCCTGGCGCGCTGTCTCGACATCTCCTCCCTTCAAGCTATCCGCAGCGCGACTCAGCTCTTTCGAGAGTGCTGCATCCGCCGCTTTCAGCGCTTTCGCCACCCGCTTCAAGCTCACCGCGAGGACACGCCGCTGCCCCTCGTCCAATGGGGTCTTCTGGGCGCTCGCCATATCCTGCAGCACCGTTATGACCTGCGCGTAGTTGCCGCTCTGCAAGGCCTGAACGAGGACACTTAGTCTTGCCGTGAGCGCCTCCAGGCGCGCGGATGCCTCACTCAGGATGAGACGTGCCGTATCGGGATCACCCCCCTCCAAGCTGCTGACCGCTTGCTGCATCTGTTGAGCCAGCTCGGGATCCACCACTTTGATTCGAACAACCGCCTTCGCCACACGCCGCGCCATAGCACGCAGCTGGGCAGTCTGATATTCATCCCCCGACGACCGGGAGAGCTCCTGGGCCACCACGAGCGCTTGGAGCACCTCATCCTCCTTGATCTCAGCCGCCGCTTGCGCAAATACATCCTGCCGGCGCAGCGTGGCAGAATCCATCAACGCCTCCAGCGCCGCTTCAGGTTGCTTCAGCGCTGCTGCTAGCCCCTCTGTATGTTCCTTCCTCTCATATAAGAGCTGAAGAATTCGATCCATCTGCTCGAGGATCACCCGGCGATCTGCCTCATTGAGGTACGTGTCGGCGAGCAGCTCCGTGCGTAACGCGCCAAGGCGCTCGATCTCCAAAAGGGGATCACGGATTTGCCACCTGGCATTGTCCTTCGCTTCAACAATCGTGCCGTCCGATTGTCTGCGCTGCGCAATGAGGTCATCTCCTTGCAGCTTCCAGCGGATCAGGGTGCCATCCGGTTCAACCGCCCACCACTCCTGAAAACCATCGGGGGTGGCGATGCGCGTGAGCGGCATGCCGACGCGCGCCGCGGCACGCCAATCGCTCCCGATTAACCAGTTGAGGTAGCGTTCGAGCAAAGGTTGATCGAGGCCGGTCTGGGCTAGGAAGGATGCTTCCTGTTCCAGGGTGATGTGAATGCCTAGCACGTTGCGCGCCACATTGCCGGGTGAAGCCTCGGTGATCAGAAACACGATCACCGACACAATCAGCATGGTCAACAGCATCAGGAGCACGCGGCGGACAATAAACTTAGCCACGCAATGAACCTCTTCCCTATGTTGGCAATGATCCGACAAGCCTATGAACGTTTAGTCCCAACCGCATCAGCCGGGCGTGATCGCGCTATGACAAGATCGCTTCCAGCCAAGATCGCATAGGTGCAGCAAGGATCAGGGGCACCGTCACGAAGGACTCCATCTACCTGTGGATAAAGCTCTTCGCGACAATCCTGGGCAATGCCAGAAGGCCCATGTTGTGTCGGATCAACTTCGGTTCCCATTTGCGATCTCGGCGGTGCAACCACCGCCGAGATCGCTGACAACTGCGCTACGCCTTCTCCTTCCATACCTGGTTAAAGAGGGCATACGCTGTGGGATGAGGGGGCACCCCATGGACGCCCTTGCGGAACGGGATATGGATGTTCTGCCACCAAGCAATGCCAATGGGCCCACGATCCATCATGATCTGTTCCAGATCGCAGAAGATCTTGCGGCGTTCCTCCACATCCAAAGTGCCGTTCGCTTGGATGAGCAGCTGGTTGAACTCGTCATCCACCCAGCGGGTTTCGTTCCACGGGACGGGGTTGCCATCCGCGTCAGCGGTGTACCCCAGGTTGAGCACCATCGTGCCCAGAGGACGATGCGTCCAGGGTGTGATGCCCAGATCGACCTCCGTCCACTTCTCCCAATACTGTGCGTTGGGCATCGTATTGATGTTGATCTTGAAACCGGCTGCCGCAGCATCCTCTTTGAGCACCTCAGCATACGAGACCACATCCGGCCAGCCGGTGCCGACGGCCAGATTGACCTCCAGTCCATCCGGATATCCTGCCTCGGCCAGCAGCTGCTTGGCCCTTTCGGGATCGTACTTGGGGATGGGCTTCTCGCAGTACTCAGGATGCTTGGGATAGACGTGGAAATCGGCGCCCAGCAAGCCCTGCCCAAAGTAGGCCAGATTCATAATTTTCTCTCGGTTCTGGCATAGCTTCAGTGCCATACGGACGTTGTTGTCACTCCAGGGCTCCATATCCACCCGCATGCGCAGCACACGTACCTGAGCCGTAGCAGCTTGCAACAATGCGACATCAGGGGCATCTTTTAGACCAAGATAAGCATCTATGCCGCCCAGGTCCCCCATATCTAGCACATCTACTTCGCCCGCGCGGATCGCTGCCATCCAGGCGGTGAAGTCCTCGCCCATGTCGATCCATTCCATAGCATCCAGATAGGGCAATGGTTTGCCATCTTCGCCCTTCTGCCAGTAATCCTCGTGGCGTTTGAGCAGGACACGTCCACCTTCACTGTATTCCACCAGCGTATAAGGGCCCGTCCCATGCGGTGCCTTGAGGAAATCACCGTCGAAAGTGCGGTGATTCAGTACCAAGGCAGGGTAGTGGAACAAGTGTTCGGGAACAGCGATCTCCGGGCGGTCGAGGTGGAGCTTCACCGTGTAGTCATCCACCTTTTCCACATTTTCAGGGCGCAGGTAGCTCATCAGCCCCAACATCGAAGAACCGACCTCCTCGTCCAACCACTGCCCAAAAGTGAAGACCACGTCGTCGGCGTTGAATTCATCCCCGTTGTTATGCTTGATCCCCTTGCGCAAATAGAGCGTCCAGGTTTTCAGATCTTCGCTGGCTTCCCACTTCTCCAACAACAGGGGATGGGTGATGTTGTTCTCATCGGTCTGGGTCAGATATTCCGCGACTTGGCGCAGCTGGTTGGAAGGGGCAACCCAAGAAAACTGGGCAGGATGGGTGACCTTATGCACGCGACTGGCAATTCTCAGCGTGCCACCGCGTACTGGAGTGACCGTCTTGCGGGGCACGGGTTTGACCGTCTCTTCGGAGAGGAATTCAGTCGCGGGTTGTGGCACAGCCGCCAGGGTGCTGGCCGTGGCAAGCGAGGTGCCCAACAAAACTGCATAACGAATGAACTCACGCCGCGAAATCTTGCCCTTCCGCAGTTGCTCCTGAAGGAAAGGAACCCCTGGATGTAACCTTTCGTTCCGCATCGCTTTTTCTCCTTCCTAGCCTCGCTCAGCTTGATCTCTGTTTGTTTTCCATATTCTGGGAAACACATGCCACACTACTTTATATAAAATGGTCTTCTAACTCCAGAAAAGAGCACCTCCTTTCTCCCTCAGGATACTACGTCGTTGTCTCGAATCAGGCGCCCCACTCCGAGTTGGTATAAGGCACTGGTGCGCCTATTCTATCATACCCTCATTACTGTGCAACTCAGACCCGAAAAGAGGGTGTTGAAAAAGTCTCTTGGCCACCCAGATTTTAGCAAGGAAACAGAACGATAAAGAGGGTAACTTAGACGGTTTTCAACGCCCTCGAAAACAGTTTTGGCCGCCACCATTAAAGATGGTACAATGAATGGGATTTGCATCAACCGACTTGCGAAATCACTAATTTGGCAACTGGCACTATGGCAAACGATAAGAACCTGCCCCGTTATGAGGCTGAGGATATCCACGTCTTGGAGGGATTGGAAGCAGTCCGCCGACGTCCCGGTATGTATGTCGGCGGCACCGACCTCAAGGCGCTGCATCACCTGATCTATGAAGTGGTAGATAACTCAATCGACGAAGCACTTGCCGGAGCGTGTACACATATTAACGTGACCATCCACCCCGATCAGAGCGTGACCGTTGAAGATAATGGGCGAGGCATTCCAGTTGCGCCGCATCCCGTCAAACATATTTCAACTCTGCAATTGGTAATGACCACCCTGCATGCCGGGGGCAAGTTTAATGGAAGCGGTTACAAGGTATCTGGCGGCCTGCATGGGGTAGGTGTCTCGGCAGTCAATGCACTGAGCGAATGGATGGAGGTGACGGTCAAGCGCGAAGGCAAAGTCTTTCGCCAACGATACGAACGCGGTGTGCCATGTGGACCGGTGGAAATGGTGGCCGAGTTGCCACCGGAACGCGCGAGCGAGACCGGAACGCGCACCAGGTTTCGGTATGATCCGACCATTTTCAAAGAGGTGGAAGGGTATCGTTTCGAGACCTTGATACAGCGCTTCCGGGAAATGGCCTTTGTGACCAGGGGTATTACGATTTATTGCCGCGATGAACGCGAGTCCCCTCCGCGCGAGATGACCTTTTACTTTGAGGGGGGCATCGTCTCTTTCGTGCGTTACCTCAACCGCAACCGTAATGTGTTGCACCCTGTGTTCTATGTCGCTAAGGACGTCGATGGGGTGGGCATCGAAGTGGCGGTGCAATACAGTGATGCATATACTGAGAGCGTGTATAGCTTTGCCAATACGATCCATACCGTGGATGGTGGTACCCATCTGACCGGTCTGCGTGCCGCACTCACGCGCACGATTAATGACTACGCGCGCAAACAAGGTCTCCTGAAAGAAAATGAGCCCAATTTCAGCGGCGACGACACACGCGAAGGTCTTACCGCTATCGTTTCGATCAAGCATCCGGATCCCCAGTTCGAAAGCCAGACCAAAGTGAAACTTATGAATGCGGAGGCTAAGGGTCTGGTCGAGTCGCTCGTGGTGGAACACTTCAGCGCTTATCTGGAAGAGAACCCGCGTGAAGCGCGCGCCATTGTGGAGAAATGTCTAACCGCGTCACGCGCCCGTGAAGCGGCACGACGCGCGCGTGAGCTGGTCATCCGCAAGAGCGCTCTGGATTCGATGGCACTTCCTGGCAAGCTGGCCGACTGTGCGGAGCGTGACCCCAAGGATGCCGAGCTCTACATTGTCGAAGGCGACAGCGCTGGTGGCAGCGCCAAGCAGGGGCGCGACCGTCGCTTCCAGGCCATCTTGCCGTTGCGTGGCAAGATCTTGAACACAGAACGCGCTCGATTGGACAAAATCCTCAGCAATGAAGAGGTCAAGGCTATCATAACGGCTCTGGGTACCGGTGTGGGCGAGGATTTCAACCTGGAGAACCTGCGTTATCACCGCATCATCATTATGTGCGACGCCGACGTGGATGGCTCACACATCCGCACCCTACTTCTGACCTTTTTCTTCCGTTATATGCAACCTCTCATCGAAGCAGGGCACCTGTATGTTGCTCAGCCACCACTTTATCGCGTCGAACATAAAAAGCAGGTGCACTACTTCTACACTGAAGAACAAAAAGAGGCTTTCCTGCGTCCGCTAAACGAGACCGACCACGTTGTTCTACAACGCTACAAGGGATTGGGTGAGATGAACCCAGAGCAACTCTGGGAAACCACGATGAACCCTCAGAGACGCACTCTACTGCAGGTGACAATAGAGGATGCGGCGGCAGCGGATAAGACCTTTGATATGCTGATGGGTAGCATCGTCGCACCGCGCCGCCGCTTCATTCAGACCCACGCTCGCCAGGTGAAAAACTTGGACGTGTAAGCTCTCTTGGGTGGATGGTTTCTCACACCCAAAGCGGCATTGCTACATGTTCGCACTTTGTTGCCTGCTCATACGCACCGCTCGGCTTGTACATCCACCTTGCCGCCCGAAACTCTCTATCTCCAAGTAAGTGCTCCCCAACTAACTGAGGCCACCGTAGAAGACAGGCCAGACGATTTGACTCTTACGCCAGTCCCGCCGCGCGGCGTAACATATCCGTCTTGTCCGTCAGTTCCCAAGGAGCATCAATGTCATCACGCCCGAAATGCCCATATGCCGCCGTCGCTTTGTAAATGGGCCGTCGCAGACGCAAATCTCGAATGATTGCCGCCGGTCGCATATCGAAATGTTCACGGATCAAAGCCACAATACGTTCATCAGGGATCTTACCAGTTCCATAAGTTTCCACCATGAGGGACAAAGGACGTGCCACCCCGATAGCATAGCTCACTTGGAGCTCGAGCCGATCGGCAATGCCGGCTGCCACCAGATTCTTGGCGATGTAGCGGGCCATATAAGCGGCGGATCGATCCACTTTGGTGGGATCCTTGCCAGAAAATGCCCCTCCACCATGGCGCGCAGCGCCCCCGTAGGTATCCACAATGATCTTCCGTCCGGTAAGCCCAGCATCACCCATGGGACCGCCGGTTACAAAGCGACCGGTAGGATTGACGAAGATCTTCGTCTTGGCATCTAACATAGAATCCGGCACAACCACCTTGATAATATGTTCGCACACATCCTCATAGATGGTGGCCTGATCCACCTCAGGTGCATGTTGGGTGGAGACCACAATAGTATCCACGCGCTTGGGCTTGCCGTATGCGTATTCCACCGTCACCTGGCTCTTCCCATCAGGACGTAGATAGGGCAAGACCCCCATCTTACGCGCATAAGCGAGGCGCTTGGTCAGTTTGTGTGCCAGCACGATGGGCATAGGCATCAACTCGGGTGTCTCGTTGCAGGCAAAACCGATCATCATTCCCTGATCACCCGCACCAATGGCCTCAATTTCTTCCTCCGACATCTCACCTATTCGCGCCTCATACGCACAGTCCACACCCATCGCAATGTCCGCACTCTGCTCTTTGATCGAGACAATGACACCGCAGGTCTTGTAATCGAAACCGTAAGCTGACTCGGTGTAGCCGATATCACGTATTGTATCACGCACGACGCTGGCAATGTCAACGTAGGCATTCGTGGTGATCTCGCCCATCACCACGACTAGGCCCGTTGTCGTGGCACACTCACACGCCACACGGGCACACATATCCTGCGCGATAATAGCATCTAGCACAGCATCGCTGATCTGATCACACATTTTGTCCGGATGGCCCTCTGTCACCGATTCAGAGGTCAGATAAACCTGAGGCGAGCTCATAAATGTGAGATTACTCATCCGTGCAATGTCTCCTTGTCAGAGAAGATGATGTCTCCACTCTCCTGTGGGATCGAAAAAAGAGAATACATAGAATTATATACTTACTGGCAGCAAAACCACTAGATTCTGGCATCTTATCATCCACTGCTCTCCGTTCCATAATTAATTACGTGCCCTCTTCCCAGGAAGCTAAATACTGCTCCTGCTCCTCAGTAAGGGTGTCGATCTGCACTCCCATTGCTTCCAGCTTCAGACGGGCGATCTCCTGATCTACCTCTTCCGGGATCACATAGACCCTCTTTTCCAGCCGTTCCGCGTTGCGCAACATATAAACAGCACCCAACGCCTGATTCGCGAAGGACATATCCATAACGCTGGCCGGGTGCCCTTCTGCTGCTGCCAAATTGACCAAGCGTCCTTCGGCCAGCAGGTGCAAGCGTCGCCCATCGGGCATGACGTACTGATCTACGAATGGGCGCGGCTGACGTTTCTCTACGGCCATTTCTTCCAGAGCCGGGATGTTGATTTCAACATTAAAGTGTCCTGAATTAGCCATCACGGCGCCATCTTTCATCACTTCGAAATGGTGCTGGTCGAGCACATTGATATCCCCTGTGGCCGTGATAAAGATGTCTCCAATAGGAGCTGCTTCCATCATAGGCATAACGCGGTAGCCGTCCATAACCGCCTCGAGTGCCTTGAGCGGATTCACCTCAGTGATAATCACGTTAGCACCCAGGCCCCTCGCCCGCATCGCGATCCCCCGGCTGCACCAGCCATACCCAGCGACCACAACCGTTTTGCCGGCAACGAGCAAGTTCGTTGCGCGGATGAC
>JASFBB010000371.1:0-5688 GCA_036172345.1 Anaerolineae bacterium | reverse complement strand
TCCGCGCAACAAACTTGCTCGTTGCCGGCAAAAGTCGGGATCTCAAAGCATTGCACCAGTGCTGCAGCCACATCGTCCTGGGTGCTGAGCGGGTTGCTGGCACACAACACCAAATCCGCTCCGCCCGCAACCAGAACCCGCGCCAGGTTGGCCGTCTCGGTGGTGATGTGCAGGCAGCCAGCCATACGAATCCCCTTGAGCGGCTTGCTGGCCTCGAAGCGTTCTTTAATAATGCGCAACACCGGCATTTCTTGCGCGGCCCATTCTATTCGATTGAGACCTTGTTGGGCTAGTCCCAAATCTCTGACGTCGTAACCCTTATTCGCCAATTTTCAGCTCCTTGATCTGATCGTGATGGTCAATGGCCTTGATATGGGGCTGGAGACGGCACTGGACTTCCTCCGCAACACTTCCAAGGGCGAGCTATCTCCAAAGCACTCCGCATAACGTTGAATGAAATTCTCCACCGTGTAGTAGTGGCGCTGGGTGCCATGTTCTTCCAGCACATATGTGGCGGCTAAACTGCCCATACGACCTGCTACTTCCCATGGCAAGCCGTAGCGTATACCTGTGATCAGGCCAGCGCGGTATCCATCTCCGACACCGGTCGGGTCTACCAAACGATACGGCGGCACAGCCGGGATATCCCACACACTCTCACGGGTGCGAATTTGGGAACCATGCTCGCCACGCGTGATAACCAATGTCTTCACCATATGCCCGATTTCATCTTCACTCAAACCGGTGCGACGGCGGATCATGCCGAACTCATAATCGTTTATGATGAGCACTTCGGCACCCCGGATACCCTCGAGCAGCTGCTCAGAGGTGAGGCGGGGGATTTGCTGACTAGGGTCATACACATAGGGGATGCCCAGCTCTTGGCACTCACGCACATACTTGACCATAGCGGCCGGATCATTGGGGGATATGATGGCCAACTCGATGGTCTCAGGATGATAATCACGCAGAGAGAGCTGGGCCGCCTTGGCCATCGCGCCGGTATAGAAGCTGGCAATCTGGTTATTATCACAGTCTGTACTGACAAAGAAAGAAGCAGTGAACTCATCTGGTACGATCATCACCCCAGATACATCCACTCCTTGCTCACGTAATAGGGCAACATACTCGTGCGCATCCTCTCCCACTGTAGCAATCAAGAGTGGTTGTTGGCCAAGCAATGCCAGATTATGAACGATGTTCCCAGCACATCCTCCACGCTCGCGGCGCATTGAATCGACAAGAAAGCTGAGAGACAACACGTGCAACTGATCGGGTAAAATGTGCTCGATAAAGCGTCCCGGAAAGGACATAATATAGTCGTAGGCCATCGAACCAGTCACTGCAATGGTCATAGGCACTCTACCCTAGTCATATCATTATAAAATAATGCATCCAAAGACTCAATTATGGGCTCAATGTCAGAATGATCAAGACACGAAGGCCGGTCCAGCTGCATCGGCTAGGTTGGGTGCCAGCGGCAGACGCAGCCGAACCTCAGTGCCTTCGCCAGGGCGCGAAGAGATGGACAAGCTCCCTTGCAAGCTCAGTGCTCGTTCCTGCATTGTCAACATACCCAGGCTACCTCGCTCTGCATAAGAGCGAGAGATGGTGTCTGGATCAAACCCCACACCATCGTCTTTCACACTGACTTCTAGGTAACCCCCCTCTACGGCCGCTAGACGAATAATTGCTTGACTGGCCTCTGCGTGTTTTCTCACATTGCTTATCGCCTCTTGAATCACAGCAAATATGGCCGATTCCGCTTCTTGATTCAACTTGGCAATCTCATTTTCAATCTGCAATATAACCGAGAAGCGCTCGTTCTGTTGCAGCATATTCACATAGATCTCAAGGGCGGGGACAAGCCCCTTCATCTCGAGCGTCACCGGTCGCAAATTGAAGAGCAGAGTACGAATCTGACGCAGCGCTTTCTCTGCCAGTGATAATACTTCATCCATTTCTCGCAGAGCCATTTCGACGCTGCCGCGAGCGAGTGCCTCGCGCACAAAGTGAACATTCATAATCACAGAAGCTAACATCTGAGCCGGGCCGTCGTGAATATCGCGCGCCAGGCGATGACGCACTTCCGCCTCAACGGCAACCAGGCGATCGTGTTCTTCACGCAAGCTCTGATACAGTCGAGCATTCTCAATCGCTACTGCAGACTGGGCAGCCAGGATCGTCAGCAGATCACAATCCTCGGCGGTGAACTGGGCACTGCCTGACTTGTTCAGCACCTCTAACACGCCAATAACACCGCCGCGTACAACTAATGGCACGCACAGGATCGAGCGAGCCGGAAAATTGAATTCCAGGGAAATACGCGGATAAAAACGTTCATCCTGTGTGACGTCATAGACAATGAGCGGTTTGCCATGCGTGGCCACCCATCCGGCAATACCCTTGTCTGCCGGCATGCGAGTTTTCTTCAGTGGCGGTCCCGCTCCTCCTTCGATCACCTCAAATACGAGCTCATTGGTTGCCTTGTCCAGTAGCAAAAGCGCGCCTGCCGATGCGTGAACTACTTGCACCGCGGAACACAGAACCGCTTTCAGCAGCTCGTCCAAACTGCCCTCGGACACCAGCGAATGGGCAATGTGCTGAATCACCTGCAGCACCGACAGATGCTCACTGAAGATCCGATTCTGTTGTTGTAGACGTTCCACCTCACGCTGCAGTGCATCGAGATCCTGACCGTTCTGGGCAGCGATCATAGTTTCACCTGCAGATCCGAAATACTAGGGGACAGTCGCGCTCTAATAGCAAGAAGAGCGCGTTCGGCAGCTTCCTCTCCGAGGCTGATCAGCTCGGCTGCATAGCGGTAGTCTGTAGGCCGATACGCCGCAACCCGAGGTGTGATTATCACATCCACACGACTTTGCTGATGCTGGATGATTTCACGTTCCATAATGCTCTGAAAGTTGCTCACCAAAGCAATCAGATCCATTTGACCACTGCCCCGGGAGGCACGTCGATATTCTTTTTCTTCTTCCATCGTAGGGATGACACGCGAGGCAATAATAATATTAGCTCCCCGATCTGCCAACACGCTGGCCGGCAATGGGTTCACCGCTCCGCCGTCTATAAGGTAACGATCGTTGAGCCGGTGGGGCATTAATATGCCCACTATTGAAGTACTGGCTCGCACCGCGTCTGCCAGAGAGCCTCTATCAAGCACGATTTCTTCGCCGGTCAATATATCAGCAGCCACTGCGTAGAAAGGGATTTCCAGCTGTTCCAAAACCGCGTCTTGGTACAAGTCTCGCAAGTACTTCAGGAAACGCTGACCCCGTACCAAACCGGTGCGCGGCGGCACTGCCAGGTCCAGCAGATTCCACACATTCAATTGTTTATGAAAATTCAGTGCAAAGTCTGTAATCATCTCGATGGAACGCCCTGCAGCGAACAGGCCACCGACCAAGGCACCTGCGCTGGTACCAGCGATCATGTCAATAGGGATACCCTCGCGTTTTAGCACCTTGAGGACACCGACGTGTGCCAGTCCACGCGCGCCTCCACTCGAGAGAGCTAACCCCACTACCCGACGGGTCAGGTGCCGCGCGACCCGCTCAATCTCAGCCAGATTCTGAGCAATATGCCACCTCGGCTTGAGCGCGAGCTGATTCAACCAGCCATATAGCGGAGTGTCGATCAAAACGATCGCTTCACACAATTGGGCCGCCTTTACGCATGCCTTAAACCCCTCAGGTGGCAACCAGACGAGAATACGATCACACATACCCGCCATCTGGCTCATCTTCTCAACGACTTCTTGAGCAGTGACGTGCGGAGATACTGATTCAACTGCTAGCTCAACCGGCAAGTACTTGCTGTGCTGCGCTAGATTGGCACCCGACACGTCCAATAGAGCGACTCGCTCGCCCGTCAAGCGCATGAGCGCCTCGGCTAAAACCCACGGTTCATCTCCGAAGACAGCGACACGGGTGTAGATGTCGTCCTTGACCGGCTTCTTGATCGTGTCGGTGAGACGACGCGAAAGCTCCTCGGTGATCTGAAGGGCAACCGCGGGATATTTGTCCAGCAGCGACTCCAAATCCGTCTTGCGCAACACCCATAGATCAGCGTCGATCACCACTGTCACTGTGGCCATGCGGCGCTGATTTAACAGCACGGCCATTTCGCCGAAGAAATTGCCCGGTCCCAGGTAATTCAGCACTCGCTCATGGCCGCCACTTCCGGTCGAGATTCTGACTTGCCCTGATTCGATGAAATACAGTGAATCACCCAGACTCCCCTCGACGAAAACCACATCACCCTGGCGATAATGCTCATGCCGCAAACGCATTGCCAGATCAGCGACTACAGCAAATGGGAGGCTCCTGAAAAAGGCGATACGCCTCAGTCGCTCTAAACGTGCAGGTAATGACATACCTTCCATAGAAGGATTTTCCTCGAGAGGCGATGACAACGTCTCGGCTCTACAGCACCCTAGCCACAAAATTATACCACAGCACAACTAGAACACAATCGCACACAATATGTCCGGTTTTACACACAACTATTGAACTGTGCAAGGATCATCGGGCGGAGGTTCGAAAGGGCCAGAACGAGCCATAAAGAACGCCACTGTGAAAATCGCCAATAGAAAACCTAAATAGTTCTCGTTAAGAAAGCGTGAGCTGTAGAGGAACCCGGTCAGTAAGATCGCGTATCCTTGCAGCGCAACGGCAAGTCCAGGATCACACCACAATCGCCACAACCCTATCGCTAACAAAGGCGTCGCAACCGCTAACTCGACTATCCAGAAGGGCCAGTAAGCCAAGCGATTGGGCACTAATCCGAGAGCAAGGATAAAGTTGCTGAATCCCCAACCACGCATTTGGTAGGAAATCTCAGCTGTGCCGGCGCTCCAATGCCATACATCCTCTATCATAGCGGTAGGATGCCATACGAACCACGGCCCCGCCACCACAACAAAGGTGAGCGCAAGAGGCCATAAATGCCGAGTGACACCCAATATGCCGATGAAATCTTGTTTGCTACTCCGAGGCGCTACATGGGTCGGGTGCAGAAGCACAGTGCGCCATTGATGACCTATTATGAAAGGCACGAGGAACCAAGCAGTCGGTTTGCTGGCACATGCCAGGCCGAAGGCCACCATGGACAGGGAGCGCAATAGTCCCCGGTTGCGCCCATTTCCGTGATGTACTTCCGTCTTCTGTAGCAGCCAGAACCCCAACACAATCCAGAAAAGCACAAATGAATCGTTCTGGCCGAAGATCACATCGCTGGCAAGAATGGGATTAAGGCCCAGCACGATTAAGAGGCTCAGCCGACTGTTAGCAGATCGGGTCAGATAGCCGGCCAATACCAAAGTAAAGGCAAACAACAAAAGATAAACAAGTCGTTGGTCAAACCAGCCAATAACAGCAGAACTCAAAAGAAAAAACGGAGCTGAGAAGAGGAACGTCCACGGGAGATAGGGATAATGATCCAAGGCAGTGCGATACTCAGTGCCCCATTCTGCCATCGGGGTGTTCCGGTAGTCAGCCACATAAGGATTGATCCCCGCTAACAGGTAATGGATGGTGACCTCTGTCTGAATGACCCCACCATCGTGGGCATAAGCAGCCGGGGTAGAGATATGGCGCAATGCGATGAAAAGCCCTGCCTGTCCGAAAACCAGCAGGCCTATAATTAGGCACACTAGAGGGAGCTTGATCC
>JASFBB010000370.1:0-11304 GCA_036172345.1 Anaerolineae bacterium | reverse complement strand
TCCGACTACCGCCCGTTCGACTACCAGCCGACGAAATAGTACCCCCCGTAATAGTATCCACCATAGTAGGGTGCGTAGCCATATGGGTACGGATAGTAGTAATACGAAGGGTAGTAGCTCGGATAGTAGCCACCTGACCCGACGTAGTAGCCATGAGTGGAACATAATATTAGCAGGTTTCAGGTCACGGTGTACCATCCCACGCGAATGAGCATAGTCAATGGCATTTGCCAGCGCGCAGAAAATGCGCGTTATCTCCGCCAGATCGAACGGCTGCCCACGGATACTCCTTTCTCTGAGCTCTTCCTTGAGCGTCGGACCCTCGATAAATTCCATCACCATGTAGTACAGGTTGTCAACAATGTCGAAATCATAAACCTGGACAATGTTGGGGTGGCGTAAGTTGGCGATGGCAGCAGCTTCGCGCTTAAACCGCCCGACGAAATCACCCTCTTCAGCTAGATGGCCATACAACACCTTAATAGCGACATAACGGTCCAGGCCAGGCTGATACGCTTTGTAGACCTCTGCCATGCCACCGCGGCCGAGTCGCGCGACAACGCGATATTTGCCCAGATTCCTACCGGTCAGCTCATTCATGTTGTACCACCTGCTTTCTACCGCGGCGGGGAGGAAGAATTATCAGCACACTGATTATAATACTGCTCACAGAGATGCGTCAACGAGGGGTTTCAGGCGGGGGCCCTCTGGTGTGTCCTGAATATACCACCCCAAAGCGACAATGCGCTCGCGCAACGCATCTGCTTTCTGCCAGTCGCGTTGAGCCCGCGCGATCTCACGCGCTTCTACCAGTCGGAGCACTTCCTCTGGCGGCGTGGGAGCTACCGACACTTCTTGACCAGCTGCTTCGATGCTCCGCCAGACATATTCAGGCACACCCGAGCGCAAGGGAGGCAGGCGAAAGTCACCCAGCTCGTTCAATGGAATGAGAGCAGAGGCGGTGAAAGTGACCACCTCATTGGCACGCACCCGCGTCACACCGCCACGTCCCATCACCCGACAATGACCGGCGGCAAAGTCGAGAATGAGAGCAGTATGCTCGTCAATGCCCAACACGGTGACCCCTTGAGGCAATAGTGTTAACAATCTCTCGAAGCGCTCCTGCCCTATGAAACAGCGACTCGTGTCCAGCGTTGCGCCCCCTTCATGGTTATCCCAATGGGGAACCAGCACTAACGACAGCCCGAATGCTCCCAGAAGGTCCAAACCCGGCACCCAGTGGAGCTCCGTCCCTACTTTGTAAATTTCGTACACAGGCAGCGCATAGGCACCCACTGCGATGGTCGCTGCACTGGAAAGCACAATTGTTGAGCCCAAGCGATGACGTGCGATAAGCGTATACCACGTCAAGCTGTCCCGCAGTTGACGCACGGCATAGGTGGGGCTACCAGGACCCAGGAAGATCACATTCGCTCTCAGCAAAGGGGCCACAATCTCAGGCACATTAGGGCTGTAGGGTGTACCGCGCTTGCGCGCCGGCACCACAGTCACCTCCGGCCGGTAATTTTGCAACCGCACGCGCAAAAATTGTGCCACCTCCTCGGCCACATAAGCGGAATTGAGCTGGAAGCCGGCCGGCGTCTCCAGCACAGCAACCCGGATAGGTAATGTCAGCCGACTGAATAGCCAATCGTAAACGCGACGCCCACTGCTCGACATTTCTCCAGAGCCGAACAACACGATCAGGCCAAGTTGCCATCTCGATTCTGCTGTCATTCCCCCTCCTTGCCAGGCAACGCCACAGCTAACCTGCGTGCCTGAACAAAGTGTTGCACCTCATCCAGTGTAGGCAGAGAGGGTTGCGCACCCAGCCTTGTCACGGCCAGCGCTCCCACTGCGTTGGCAAAACGTACAGCTTCTGCGAAGGCGATCCCGTGGGCGAGCGCCACCCCCAGCGCAGCACAAAAGGCATCCCCCGCGGCAGTGGTATCCACAACCTCAACCGCGATCCCCTCAATGCGGTGTTCCGCTTCGGCGTCAAGCGCCAGCGCTCCGGCACCCCCCAGTTTGACGACCACTCCCTTGCGCACGTAACGCAACAGCTGCTGCGCGGCGCGACGCGCATCGTCCCAGCTATGGACAGCAATACCGGTCAGGGCGCTCGCTTCATAGCGGTTTGGCGTGACATAGTCGGCCAGCGCCAGAATAGTATCGGGACAACGCTGTGCCGGCGCCGGGTCCAAAATGGTGATCACATTCGTTGCCCGTCCGGCTGCCAAAGCGGCTTCCACCGCCGCCAGCGGCACCTCCAGTTGGCACAACATGGCATCCGAACGCGCGATAGCAGTGTGGGCGCGCTGTACATCCTCCGGTGTGACTGTATCGTTGGCGCCCCGCGCAACCACGATGGTGTTCTCGCCATGCACCAGCATAATGATTGCCACACCAGTGGTCACGCCCGTTGCCTCTCCAAGGTGGGTGAGATCAATGCCCTCCACCGCCAGCCCACGGCGGATTTGTGTGCCGAAAGCATCGTCACCCACCTTGCCGATCAGCATTGTGGATGCACCCAGGCGAGCCGCAGCGACTGCCTGATTGGCACCCTTGCCACCTTGCGCATATGTAGTGTGACTGCCCAACAAGGTCTCACCCGAAGCGGGCAGCCGCTCCAAGGTGATAATGAGGTCCATATTGATGCTGCCCATTACCGCGATGTTGACCATACTGCCTCGTCTGACCTTCGTAATTCTTACAGCGAGTTGCGAGGATGAGCGCGATGTTTTGAAATCATCAAATGAAGCGACCATTTCGTGAAATGTGTCGCTGAGTCTCCTATGCTCAACTGTCCACGATCACCTGTTCACCTTCGACGTGCACCCAATCGCCAGTGTGGATTTGGCTGATATCTACCTGATCCACCATTGGGATATCGCTGATGATAGCGCCGACAGCGACAATCGGGTCGCTTTCGAAGTTGAGGATTGCTGCCGGAGCATGACCTGCTTTGGCAAGCCGATAGAGGCTATAGCTGCCCACCGTGCTCCCCTTGCCGGTGGGGAATACCAACACCCGACCACCAATTCGCTCTCCCATCAGGGGATGGCCCGGCTCGATCACGATGCCAGTATCGACATCTACCATGCCAAAGAAACTGATCGGCTCAGGAGACACCAGGGCAATGCCACTTGCCCTGCCGTGCTTGATAACCCGACCAGTCAATCGTTTCATCCCTCCACTCCACCCGCTTCAGCTACCCATCTTCCTGTGACAGCCGTCTCAACACATACCTCGGGCGAGTTAAAATGGACTGCCATCCCGGAGTGAGTCGGTACATAATAAGCCCCCTTGGCGCACGGGGTAGCTACAGATTGGAATCCCAGTCCTTGCATCGGCGCCACCACTAAGCAAGTGTCTGCCACAACACGCCCCCCTAATGCCTCAAAGCGTTGCAATAGACCACTACGAGCAGCCTCATCCTGGAGCGTGCGCGCCATCGTCACCCACAGCGGCACCTTGCACCGCCGGCCGTTCAACAAACGCACAATTTCCTCCAGCTCAGTCAAAGAAGCGTGTGGACAGCCGAACCACACTAAGTCAACAGCAAAATGGCCACTTTGATCGAGCGCCCGATACCCCGGCGTTAGATCGGCGATCGTGATTTGCTCCGCATCCGGCACGATGATATCTGGTTCACCGCTCTCCGGCGTGACCCCCTCGATGTGATATAAAGCTACGGCACCGCTGGCCGCCATCGCCGCACCCAAGGTTTTCAGCAGATCGATCCCCACGGATCCGGCAAGACGTGATACATCCAGACCGCGCAAATAAGGCACACGATTGTGCGCCTGTTGCCCTACCAGAATGCCCAGTGCGCCGAAATCGGAGAAGCTGCGTACCGGACAGCGCACTTCTACCACCAGTCGGGCACGGCGGTTGGCGTCCAGATGCAAGCCATACCGTGCTGTGCGCCCCACGATGGCAGCTGCCAGTGCGCTCGGTCCACCTTCGCGGTTGGTACGCGCACCCAGCACGCTGTTAGCAAAGCTCACCGCGCTTGACTCGGCCCAGGCGATGTGCTCACCAAGTTTTGAAGTGTTGCCTACTAAATAGGGTGTACACGTGCAGCTGGGTGGGATGCCCATCGCAGCAAACGTTTCAAGCACACGCTGTTGTTCGGCAGCAAACTCAGCGTCAAAACCCAGCTGGTGCCAGCTGTGCAGATCTAGCCCGGCCGGGTTGAGCGTGGTGGGAATGCGCACACGGGCACCTTGTGCGGCCCAGTCGCTTAGGAACTCCAAACCTGCCTCGCCCAGATTCTTGTAGCTCACCCCAGCAACCTGGGCGCTGCTCACCTCCACCAGGTCCTCTGCTCCATAGATGCGGCCCAGGGCAACGACGATCTCCATCGCTTTCTGTACGCCACGCCCCTCCGCCCCTTCTAGCAGCGATTGCTCATACGGGGTCAGTTTCATAACGCACCTTTTGGAAGGCAGCGCGATCTACTCCCCATGGGATCGTGGCATCCAGCCCCATCTTGGCCGTGCGTGTCTTCTGACCGACGCAGTGCATTGCCGAAGGGTCCAGGCTGCTGCCCGGTTGATCAGCCAGCACCACCAGGTCACGGTCCGCCTGGAAACGCGTGGCAATAGCCCACTCCACTTGATTTATGTCAAATGGATCGATATCAGTATCCACCACGACCACGTGTTTGAGCGAGCCATGCCCCTCAAAGGCGGCATAGATCGCCTTGCGACCGTCGTCGGATGCCTGCTTGTCAATCTGCACCACGGCGTGCAACCAGCTGGTGCCGCCCGGTGTGATGACTGCATTGGTGCAACGGCATATGCGATTGACAGCTGCTAAGATAGTGGGTTCTTTGGGGATGCCCATCAGGTGTTTGTGCTCCAGTCCACCCGGCAACAGAGCGTGAAAGATGGGGTCACGCCTGCGCGTGATGCAATCGATCTCGATCACGGGTCCGGGCCGCACAAAGTCCATCGTCTCAGTTAGATCGACGAAGGGACCTTCTGGCACTACATTATGGGTCAGGCGGCCTTCCAAGACCACCTCACACTGCGCTGGAACATAAAGGGGCACCGTGCGGCATGCCACCAGCGGGGTTTCCATCAACGCATTTGCCACTTCCAACTCACTGACACCCGGCGGGGCGGACATCGCCGCTGCCAGCAGAACGTGTAATGCACTACCAACACAAATGGCCACCGGCACATCTTCTTTTGTCTTACGCCAAGCTATATCGGTGCCACGGCCTTCCACGACGCGTGTAGCAAAACGACACCGGTCCAGCTGCATCAGACGATGAAATGCCACGTTGGGGCCGTGGTCCGGATCACTCAGAATCAGGATACCCGAAGTGACATAGCGACCACCGTCAAAGGGGAAATGGCGCAGGATAGGCAAGCGTTCCAAATCAACTTCCGACTCGACAACCTCCTGACAAGGGGCATTTTCCACAATGGGGCATGGTTTGGGGTGTGCCAGTGCATCCGCCAAGACATATGCCAGCTGCTCCACGGGTACCCCCAACGCATCTGCAAGATAGCGCCGCGCTGAGGCGATGCCCGCTATCACCCGCCACTCGGGATATCCTTCCACTGCAGTGAACAGCATCGGCTTTCCATCGTGCTTATGCACCAGCCGTGCCATCTCGAGATGGGGACTGGTGGGGCTATTCACCTCAACCAGATAGCCATTAGTGCGTGCATGTTCGATAAAGTCCCGCAATTCCATTACGCCCTATTCTAATACGAAACGGCTACATTTCAATTTCTCCGGGAGGTGACGAAAGACGAGAAAACCAGCCAATCTGTGCGCGGCGCCCGTTCGGACGCACCAAACACTTTTGTGAAGTACATATCTACATCCTGGGCTTGCCCGACAACTCGTGACTTATTAGAATGAGGACTATTCCAAGCATAGTGGGTATGTTTCACTGTCTCCCATCATAGATCATCCAAGAGCAAAGAAAGGTAGAAAGAAATGTCTCAAGGATTCCAACTCGCTAAGAGCGCCTCGACACCGCACCCCCTCGTGGCTCGTTATGCCGCTCTATGGGCTTTCGTCTGGGGAGTATGTATTGCCATTCCAGGGGGATTAATCGGTCTGGGTGGCGCCGAGTTTCGACTGCCCGTGCTGCTGGGTTTTTTCAGAATACGTGTAGCGCAAGCTGTGATCCTCAACCTGATGACCAGCTTGGTCACGGTGACGTTCTCTCTCATTTTTCGCAGCCAGTTCGGTTATCTGGAGCGCCTTGTGCTCCACCTGCCTGTGGCGCTCAACCTGCTGTGCGGCACATTGGTTGGGTCATACACCGGTTCCTATATCGCCTCTCGATTGCGCGAAGGCGTTCTGGTACGGGTCATCGCCTTGTGCCTCATCGTCCTGAGTGGCACTCTGATCGCTCACGATTTCATCTTTCAGGTTGAACTCGACAATATCCCATCCGCCCTGCAGATCATCTTGGGGATCATCGCCGGCATTGTGATCGGCCTCTTCAGCAGTATTCTGGGCGTCGCTGGTAGCGAGCTGCTCATCCCCACCCTCATTCTACTGTTCAGCATTGAAATCAAGCTGGCCGGCAGCCTCAGCCTGTTGGTCAGCTTCCCCACCTTGCTGCTGGGACTGCTGCGTTATAGCCGTTTCCCCCAATTCGGTGAGACAAAGCGATATGTCCCCCTATTTGTCTATCTGGCGGCAGGTTCTATCGCGGGTGCCTTACTGGGGAGCCTGCTGCTGCAGTACATATCCGGCACGCAGCTGACCGTTTTGCTCGGGATTATCCTGCTCATCTCGGCCACGCGGTTGCTCTCCCACCGATCGGCGCGAACCTAAGCGAGTCTGTACCCTATGCGTGGTCTCGAGCACGCCGTTCGCCATTCCCTCTCCGGCCTAATACTCCTTGTCGCTATGGCCTTACGCCTTCCCAGCTTAGCGGCACAAAGCTTATGGGCCGACGAGGGTAACAGCGTTGCGCTGGCACACGCAAGTCTAGCGGAGATCGCCGCACGTACGGCTTATGACATCCATCCCCCGCTATACTACTGGTTGCTTCATGGCTGGGTGCGCCTCACTGGTGACAGCGAGGTCGCCCTGCGTTCCCTCTCCGCATTTGCGGATATTGTGCTGATCGCCGTTACGTATCACCTGGCCGGACGGCTGTTTGGTCGTCGAGTTGCCCTTGTCGCTGGCTTCGCGGCGGCAATTTCTCCATTCCAGATCTACTACGCCCAAGAAGCCCGTATGTATGCCTTGCTGGCCTTGCTAGGCGGGCTGACCGTCTGGGCAGCAGTCGAAGCAGCCAAGCATATCCACCTGGAAGGGCCTACCAGTTTGCTCCGTTGGCGCTGGCTTGCCCTCTACGTCATGAGCGCGACGATGGGGCTGTATACCCATTATGCGTTCCCGACAGTGTTGGGTGCCGTTGCCTTGACAGGATGGGTGTATCTTTGGAGTCACAGGAGCACAGGAAACCTTCGATGGTCGTTGATCGGCTGGCTGCTTTGTCAGCTGCTTCCACTGATCATTTATCTGCCGTGGCTGCCCATCGCGATACGTCAGCTGGGCGTCTGGCCGGCGCCTGCCACAGTGTTTCCCGGACATATATTGACCACCATCTGGAACATGCTCATCGCCGGACCCGCTGGAGTGCAAGTACCCACACCATGGTCTGTTGTGCTTGCCTTGCTGGTTGGTGTGGGTTTGGTGCGTTTGATTCTATATGCTGCGCCATCCAAAGCGATACTAGTAGTACTCTATTTCATCTCACCTGTGGGTTTGACCGCTGCATTGTTCAAGCCGGCCTATCTCAAATTCTTACTAATCGCAGCACCAGCTTGGTGTATGATCTTGGGGGTCGCCTTAGCTGGCGCACACAAATCCGCGGTGCCGCGTCACCTGCTCAGCTGGATTATGCCATGGGCGGGGGTGATCCTCCTGGCACTGGCTACCTATGCCCCGCTGAGCGCCTACTACACCGACCCGAAACGGGCACGCGATGACTATCGTGGCCTCGCCAGTTATCTAGAAGCGGTCGCCACGGCGCAAGACAGCATTTTACTCAATGCACCTGGTCAACAGGAGGTTTTTAGCTACTACTACCGCGGAGATGCACCGGTCTATCCGTTGCCGCGCACCCGGCCGCTCGACACCGCGGCAACAACAGCGGAGTTGAGTTCCATCGCAGTGCACAGCCGGTATCTCTATGCCATCTACTGGGCCACGGACGAGAGCGACCCTGAAGGAATTGTGGAACGTTGGCTGCGAACACATTGTTTCGAGGCGACGCAACGGTGGGTGGGGAATCTGCGTGTGGCCACTTACGCCACCACACTACCAACAGGGGAATGGATCCCAGCCGAAATACGTTTCGGCGAGCATATTATGCTGATCGGGTACCGTATAGCGTTCCCCACCGCGGCCGAAAGCCGGCCAACGGCACAGCCGGGGGACATTCTGCGGGTGCAGTTGCGCTGGCAGACCGATGCACCACTACCTACTCCGTACACGGTATTCATCCAAGCGCTCGACAGCGCCAATCATCTGGTAGGACAACGGGATGCCCCTCCCCTATTGCCGTCCACCACTTGGCAGGTCGGTCAGGAGATCGTGGATCAACATGGGTTGTTGATCCTACCGGGCACACCGCCTGGCGAACATCGCCTGATCATTGGTTTGTATGATGCACACAGTGGCAAAAGACTACTGGTCACGTCCCATGATGCCAATGAAGCACCGGACTATGCAACCTTAAGCTCATTTGATGTCACACGGCCGAAGACACCACCACCTGAGGTAGCGCTAGGGGTGCGACATCCCGTTCACATCCGCATTGGCCCATTCCAGTTGCTTGGCAGCGACTGTTTCAAGCTGGGACACGACTCCGATCCGGAGGCAGCTCTATATCCTGGCAACCCGCTGCATATTGTGCTCTATTGGCGTGCTGAGGGGACACCGCGCAGCAACTGGCGTGTTCGACTGGAGATGTCACCGGCCGGCGAGGTTACGACGCTCGCCAAAGGTGAATATCCACTTGCCGGAGTGGAGTATCCGACATCGCGCTGGGGAGTCGGTGAGGTGACACGTGCCCAATACGATCTCTTCGTGCCGCCGGAGGCAATACCTAGGGAATATCGGCTGTACGCCTACTTGGGCGACGGGGCAGAGACGCTCGCGCTACCCGATCCTATCTGTTCATTTCCGGTTCAAGCACGCCCATAGAGGAGAGATCAGAAACGTGAGGGGGTCAGGTCGCCTTCTATGCGTCCAGCACATCCGCCACTAGCTCGTGCGGGAGTGCCCGGAAGGCGCCCCACCCGGCCAATTGGCCCCTTAGCTGGCGCAGGGCCTGAGCGATGTGGCGCAGCTGAGCCGGAGGGATAAAACGAAAGTCGCTGATGTGCTCTGCCGTGTCCGCCACAACTGGCTGTATGCCATCCGAACGCGCCAGCAGCACATAGGAGACAAAAGGCATGTGGCGGCCACCATTGTGAAAATGGTAGGTAACGATGCCGGCCATACGCACGATGCGGATGTCGAAGCCAGTTTCCTCTTTAGCTTCACGTCGCGCGCCGAACAGCACCTTTTCCCATGGGAGAACACCTCCCGTCGGAAGGCGATACAGACCGGCAGGGTAGAAGGACTTGGTGTGTAGCAGCACACTCCCATCTGCGCGTTGGATGGCCAGCACTACTTCCCCCCGCTGATTGCGCTGCTGCACCAGCTTCTGCCACCAATAGGCAAACTCTGTTTCAGCCATCGCGATCGAGACGTGCAGTCGCTGGCCTGGCCCATAGCGGCTCATCAGCCAGGCAACTTCCGTCTCATCGATCAGCTCACCCAATTGCGGTACGTGCACGTTTCCCAAGTCACCTCGCCCCGGGAAGTCTCATAGACCTAGTCCGTCCCCTTCAAGCGTGGATCCAGTGCATCGCGCAGACCATCGCCCAGGAAATTAAAGGCAAACATAATCGCTGCCAGCGCCAGCGCAGGGAAGATCGCCTGATTAGGATACGTGCGAATTGCCGAGGCGCCATCGGCAATCATCGATCCCCAGCTGGGTGTCGGGCGTTGCACCCCCAATCCGATGAAGCTCAAAAACGCCTCCGTACTGATATACTGTGGGATGTTAAGCGTCTGTGCCACTACAATGGGCCCCAGAATGTTTGGCAGGATATGCCGCCAGATGATACGCCCATCCTTGGCGCCCACCGCGCGCGCTGCCTCGATGAACTCCTTCTCCTTAAGAGAAAGGATTTGTCCACGCGTGAGGCGCGACATAGACATCCAAGCGGTAACCCCAATGCCCACGAAGATGAAGAACATTCCCCCCATCGCATTGTCAATACCGGTCAGCACGGCGCGCAAGGTGCCCGCCTCCGCTGCGCTGGTGGTGGAGCGGAAGAGTGCCATCAACAGAATGATAAACAACAAATCCGGGAAGCCATACATGATGTCCACGAAGCGCATGATCAAGTTGTCGGTGCGGCCTCCGGCATAACCGGCAGCAATGCCCACACTCACCCCGACTACCAAGCTGACCAGCGGCCCCACGATCGCCACCGCCAGCGAGACGCGCGTGCCGTAAATGATGCGGCTGAGCAGATCACGCCCGTTGTAATCCGCCCCAAGCGGATACTTGTCATTGATCTTGGCGTAGCCGCCCTCTACGCCCACCGGTTTCAAAGTGGGAAACACATACGTCAGCCAGTAGGGAACCGCATTGTTGTTCTCCAAACTCTGCTTGGCGAAGTGCATTGGTGCCAGAAGTGGCTGCGGCTCGCGGCCAGTCAGCACTGCTACCACGCTGTCGTCCGCGAAGATTGCCACCAGGAAAACCAGCACAATAAGCACCAGACCCAGCACTGCAGCTTTGTTCTTGAGCAACCGACGCCAAGCATCCGCCCACAAACTGGTAGGCGGGCGAGTCAAAGCTTTCACCCGTGGTGCCGCTGCAGCTTGCGATAATACGCCCACGTCTTTACTCTCTACCTCGATATGTTCTCAATCATAACGGATGCGTGGATCGAGCCAGGCATACAGCAGATCCACGATCAGATTGGCGATAACGATCACCACAGCAAACAACAGAATAGTGCCCATGATCACCGGATAATCGCGATTGGTGATGCTGGTTACAAAATAGCGTCCCATTCCAGGCACGCCGAAAATTGTCTCTGTGACAAACGTGCCGGTCACGAGAAAGGCGAAGATGGGCCCCATGACCGTCACCACTGGGATCAGCGAGTTGCGCAGCGCATGACGGATGATCACCACGCGTTCCATCAGCCCTTTGGCACGAGCAGTACGGATGTAATCCTCACGAAC
>JASFBB010000369.1:0-2560 GCA_036172345.1 Anaerolineae bacterium | reverse complement strand
AGCCGCGCGCGTCAGCAAGCGGCACAAACCGCTCCCTCACGGTCGCGGCTCGGATAAATGGTCGCGGCTCGGATACATCAAACCGAGCCGCGCGCGTCAGCCAGCGGCCGGCATTGCCGCTCCCTCACGGTCGCGGCTCAGACACATCAAACCGAGCCGCGCACGTCAGCCAGCGGCCGGCATTGCCGCTCCCTCACGGTCGCGGCTCGGATACACCAAACCGAGCCGCGCGCGTCAGCAAGCGGCACAAACCGCTCCCTCACGGTCGCGGCTCGGATAAATGGTCGCGGCTCGGATACGTGGTCGCGGCTCGGATACGTGGTCGCGACTTGGGAAGGCAAAAGTTGACAACCCACGAGAGCATGCATAATTGTTATGATCTCATGCTCTATTGGCACAGTGGATATCAGGAGACGCTGCTTATGACGGAATTTGTTCCACACCCCATCCTCGATCCTGCCAGGATCCCGCAAGGAAGTCAACGGTTGCTGCACGAGCTACCGAAGGAACGCCTGGCATGGATGCTCCAGAAGATGTGCGAAATACGCTATTTTGAGGAGAAAGCGGAAGACCTCTATGCCCGTGGCCTGGTGCATGGGACGATGCACCTGTCCATCGGCCAGGAAGCTTCCTCGGTGGGCAGCATCGCCGCGTTGCAGCCGGATGATCTCATCATCCATCATCATCGTGGGCATGGCCACACGATCGCCAAAGGCGCCGAGCTCAAGCTCATGATGGCCGAGTTTCTGGGCAAGGAGTGCGGCTATTGCCGCGGGCGCGGCGGCTCGATGCACATCGCTGACATTCCCGGTGGCAACTTGGGCGCCACCGGCGTGGTGGGCAGCGGCATCCCCACCGCCGTCGGCATCGCCCTGGCGCTCCAGATGCGCCGCTCCCGCCAGGTTCTGCTGGCGTTCTTCGGGGATGGCGCGGTGAACTTGGGGGAGTTTCACGAGGCGCTCAACATGGCGGCCATCTGGAAGCTGCCGGTGGTCTTCATCTGCGAGAACAACCAGTATGGCATGTCCGGACCAGCCAAGGTGATGAGCGCGGTGCAGCCCCTCTCGGTGCGGGCGATCGCCTATAACATGCCTGGGCAGACGGTGGACGGCAATGATGTGCTCGCCGTGTACCAGGTGACTCAAGCGGCGGTGGAACGGGCACGCAAGGGCGAAGGTCCTGCGTTCATCGAGAACTACACCTACCGCTGGCGGGGTCACTCAAAGAGCGACCGCAATGTCTACCGCACCCAGGCGGAGATCGAGGAGTGGAAGCAGCGCTGTCCGATCGCCCGCTTCAAGCAGTTGCTGATAGAGGCACACGTGATGACCCAGCAAGAAGTGGACGCCATCGATGCCCAGGCGAAGGAAGCGATCGAACGTGCCGCCGAGGAGGCACTGACCTGTCCTGAGCCCTCGCCTGAGAACCTGGAAGCGGAGGTATACGCCCCATGAACGAGTCCAACGTGCGCGAAATCACCTATCTGGAAGCGGTGCGCGAGGCGCTGACGCAGGAGATGCAGCGCGACCCGAGCGTCTTCCTGTTGGGCGAGGACATCGGGGTCTACGGAGGTGCCTTTGGGGTGACGCGCGGGATGCTGGAGGAGTTTGGCCCGGAGCGCGTGCGCGATACGCCCATCTCCGAAGCGGCAATTGCGGGTGCCGCGACCGGTGCCGCATTGATGGGCATGCGCCCGGTGATGGAGATCATGTTCATGGACTTCATCACCATCGCGATGAACCAGCTGGTCAACCAGGCAGCTAAGATTCGCTTCATGTTCGGCGGCAAGGCCAGCATCCCGCTGGTGATCCGGACGCCGGCGGGGTCGGGCACCGGCGCCGCCGCGCAGCACTGCCAGAGCCTGGAAGCATGGTTCGTAAATGTGCCCGGCATCAAGGTGGTGGCGCCAGCCACACCTTATGACGCAAAGGGATTGCTGATCACCGCCATCCGCGACAACAACCCGGTTTTGTTCATGGAGCACAAGCTGTTGTATCGTACCAAGGGGCCGGTGCCCGAGGAGCTCTACAGCATCCCGTTGGGGCAGGCGGTGGTGCGCCGTGAAGGACGTGATGCCACCGTGCTGGCTTATTCAGTGATGGTGCCGCGCGCACTCGAGGCGGCAGAACAACTGAGCCGCGAGGGCATCGAACTGGAGGTGATCGATTTGCGCAGCTTGAAGCCGCTCGACCAGGCGACTATCGTGGCATCCGTCTCCAAGACGGGGCGTGTCTTGATCGTGCATGAGGCGCCGCGCACGGGCGGTTTTGGTGGCGAGCTGGCTGCGGTAATCGCAGAGAGCGAGGCGTTCGACTACCTGGACGCGCCGATCCGGCGACTGGCGGGTCGTGACATTCCCATCCCCTACAACCGCACCCTGGAGCGCGCCGCAGTGCCCCAGGTGGAAGATATCGTCGCGGCGGCGCGCGCCCTGGCGCAGGAGGGCAGGTGACAATGGCAACCGAGATTATCATGCCCAAAGTGGATATGGTGATGGACACCGGCACCTTTGTCGAGTGGCTCAAAAAGGAAGGAGAATACGTCGCGAAGGGCGAACCCC
>JASFBB010000368.1:0-2838 GCA_036172345.1 Anaerolineae bacterium | reverse complement strand
GCAGGCAGTAGCACACATCCTGGAGGACGTGCACCAGCGAGGCGACGAGGCTGTACGCGAGTGGACACAACGCATCGACGGGGTATTTCTGGACGATTTCACCGTCCCCGCGCAACAGCTGCGTGCAGCGTACGAGTCGCTCCCGCCCGAGCTGCACACCGCCTTCCGTGTCGCGATTGACCGAGTGCGTGCATTCCATCAGAAACAACCAATGCACAGCTGGATCGAATGGTCGGACAGCGGAAGTGCTCTGGGACAGATAGTGCGGCCTCTGGAACGCGTGTTGATCTATGCTCCAGGAGGCACAGCACCTTATCCCAGCACCGTGATTATGAGCGCAATACCGGCCCAAGTGGCGGGGGTGCGGGAAATCCATATTGCTAGTCCCGCCGGAAAAGATGGCTGGCCCGCGCCGATCATCCTAGCAGCCGCCTATGCTTGCGGAGTGCAAAGCGTCTACCGTGTTGGGGGCGCACAATCGATTGCCGCGTTTGCATACGGAACACAAAGCATCCCACGTGTGGACAAAATTGTGGGACCGGGCAATATCTTCGTAGCGCTAGCGAAGCGCCAAGTGTATGGATGGGTGGACATCGATGGTCTGGCAGGGCCTACAGAGACATTAATAGTGGCTGACGAAACAGCTGATCCTGCCCTGGTGGCTGCCGATTTACTCGCACAAGCAGAGCATGACCCCTTGGCAAGCGCTATCCTGATCACCAACAGCCATCGTGTCGCTGTGGAAGTACAGGCGCAGGTGGCGACCCAGTTGGAGACTCTTAGCCGAAGTGACGTGATCGTGGAGAGTCTGGGCACTCAAGGGGGCATCGTGGTTTGCACGAGTTTGGAGGAAGCAATCGAACTGGCCAATTTCTATGCTGCAGAGCATCTTTGTCTCCATGTCGCTCAGCCATGGTTATGGCTCGGTCACATTCGTCACGCCGGTGGGGTTTTTCTGGGTGAACACTCTTACGAAGCACTCGGCGATTACGTGGTGGGCCCCAGTCATGTAATGCCTACACTTGGCACCGCACGTTTTGCCTCGCCGTTAACGGTCCGCGATTTTACTAAGATCATCAGTCTATTTGGGTTGAGCGAGGAAGAAGCGCGCCATATCGGCAAAGCTGCCCTCACACTGGCGAAAGCGGAGGGATTGACAGCCCACGCAGCTGCCGTAGCGAAACGCATGCAAACGGACGGTGAGCAAAACCTATGAGCTTCGATGTTACCTCTCTGATTCGTCCAGATGTGACAAGCATGCAACCTTATGTGCCTATTTTGCCCTTTGAAGTGCTGAGTGCGCAGCTGGGTCGGCCGCCAGAGCAGATCGTCAAGCTGGACGCTAATGAGAATCCCTACGGCCCCTCGCCCAGAGTGCGTCAGGCGTTGGCTTCAATGGCTTATCCTCACATCTATCCTGATCCGGAATCGCGGATCTTACGTGCTGCGCTGAGCGACTACGTGCAGCTGCCAATAGATTATCTGCTGGTAGGGCATGGGGCAGATGAATTAATCGATCTGGTGATGCGCCTTTTCCTGCAACCGGGCGACGTAATTGTCAATTGCCCACCGACGTTTGGTATCTATCTATTCGACGCCGCAGTCAATGGGGCCCAAGTGCGCAACGTGCCACGTCGTGCAGATTTCACGCTGGACGTGGAGGCAATAACGCGTGTGGTCAACGAGGAACCGCGTTGCAAACTCGTCATCGTCACTTCGCCGAACAATCCGGATGGCGGGCTGATCTCGGATGAAGTCATAGACCACCTATTACGTTTGCCCACAGTGGTGGTGTTAGATGAAGCATATGTGGAATTCGCTGGGCTGGAGCACAGTCACATCCATCTAGTACCCCACCACGACAACTTGATCGTGTTGCGTTCATTCAGCAAGTGGGCCGGCTTAGCTGGTTTGCGGCTGGGATACGGTGCGTTCCCTCTCAAGCTCATACAACACCTGTGGAAAATCAAACAACCTTACAATGTGAATGTAGCTGCGCAAGTGGCCGGGATTGCTTCTTTGGAGGATCGAGAATATTTGCTGGGCAATGTCCGCCGTCTGGTCGCAGAACGCGAACGGATGATGGCGCTGCTGAGGACCATCCCTTACTTGCAACCTTATCCGAGCCATGCGAATTTCATACTGTGTAAGGTGTTGGGTCGTGATGCGTTTGAGATAAAGCAAGAGCTCGCAGAGCGTGGCATCTTGATACGCTATTATCATACCCCTGGCCTGACCGACCACGTGCGCTTCACCGTCGGACGCCCCGAAGACACAGAGCGTCTGATCCAAGTGCTGCGCGAACTATAGGAGGCATAATATGGGGCGCATTGTCAAGGTCTGTCGCGAGACAGCAGAAACCCGGGTCGAGGTCCAGCTCAACCTGGACGGTCGCGGGCACGCCGACATCCATACGGGTGTGGGCTTTCTAAATCATATGCTGAGCGCTCTAGCCCGCCACGCTCGCTTCGATCTGGAGCTGGAAGCAAGGGGGGACTTAGAGGTCGATGAGCACCACGTGGTGGAAGATGTGGGGATCGCGCTGGGACGTGCACTGGGCAATGCTTTGGGAGAGCGTTCTGGCATTGTGCGTATGGGATATGCAATTGTGCCGATGGACGAGGCGCTGGCAATGGTGGCGGTTGACATCGGCGGGCGCGGCTACTGTGCCTTCGAAGGCGAGTTCAGCACAGCGAGAGTGGGCACCATGGCGACCAGTCTCGTAAGCCACTTTTTTCAATCGCTGGCAGCCGAGAGCCGAATCAATTTGCACGCGCGTCTTCTTGCCGGCACAGATGACCACCACCGCGCCGAGGCACTTTTCAAAGCGTTGGCACG
>JASFBB010000367.1:0-4203 GCA_036172345.1 Anaerolineae bacterium | reverse complement strand
TTGATCGAAATCAATCTGGCAGAGCAACTGTTCTGTGAGACGGTGACGCAAAGCTTGCTCGATCTCGCCCAAAAGGCGCAAATAGTCGCGAGTTTCCCATTCACGTGTGGCAAGCAAATGTTGGCGATGTGCCTCGATAACGTCCATCAGCTCGGCGATGCCTTCCCCACGTGTGGCAACCGTGCGCACTACGCGTGGGCGCCAGCTAACATCGCTCCCAATCAACATCTTCTCACGCTGCAGATATTCTGCCAACTTTACCAGCAGATTGGCCGCGTACGGGTAGCCGACATGCGGCACCCGTGATCGCGTCTGGGTCGTGCCTGTGCTCAGCATAGCTTCCAGGATTGTCGCCGTATGCTCAGCTCCATCGCGGTCCGACTTGTTGACCACGATCACATCGGCAATTTCCAGAATGCCGGCTTTGAGAGATTGAATCTCATCCCCGGTACCGGGTATCTCGACTACGAGCACAGTGTGGGCTGTACGCGCAATCTCGACCTCCAATTGTCCGCTGCCCACTGTCTCCACCAGGATGAGGTCATAACCGGCAGCGTCAAGCACCTTGATGACATCTGGGGTTGTGCGTGCCAAGCCTCCTAGATTGCCGCGGCTGGCCATGCTGCGTACGAACACATCGGGATCATGGCTCAGATCACGCATCCGCACACGATCACCCAGAAGAGCTCCGCCGGAGAAAGGGCTAGTAGCGTCCACTGCGATCACGCCTACTCGCCGTCCAAGGGCGCTGTAATTCTTTGCCAACCGGTTAACCAGGGTGCTCTTTCCAGAGCCGGGTGCGCCGGTGATGCCGATTACATATGCGCGCCCAGTGTGAGGAAAGAGTTCCGCTAACAGGGCGCGTGCTTCTTTGGCCTCGCTCTCGACTAAGGTGATCAATCGGGCCATAGCACGTCGATCGCCCGCTATTGTTGCCTGCACCAGCCCCACTCGCTATTTCCTCACATGCTCGCGGATAAAGTTCACAATATCCTGGGTGGAAGAACCCGGACCAAACACAGCATGCACACCATACTCTTTCAGTACCGACACATCCTCATCCGGGATGATTCCCCCAGCGATGATCAACACATCGTGCAACCCGCGCTCGCGCAGCAAATCCACCGTGCGTGGCAATAACACCATATGAGCCCCGCTCAGGATAGAGAGACCTACTACGTCAACATCTTCCTGCAGAGCTGCTTCGGCAACCATCTCAGGCGTTTGACGCAAGCCAGTGTAGATGACCTCCATGCCAGCATCGCGCAAAGCACGTGCCACTACTATGGCACCGCGATCATGGCCATCCAGGCCCAATTTGGCAATTAATACGCGGATGGGATACAAGGCGAAAGATTGATTCATGGGGATTATTATACTGCTGTATCAAGGACTGCACCAAAAAGCAGCGTGGTAGAGAATCACCGGAGGTATAACTCGTCGTGTGACCAAGGTCCTTAAACCTCTCTAACCTCAATATGCGGACACGCTATGTTGTGTAAGAGAACGCTCTGCATTCCGGGGTTACTCGCCCAGTACTTCCTCTACCTTGCTCATAAGCTCCAACGGGCTAAACGGTTTAGTGAAATAACCATCTGCTCCTGCCGCTTTGCCTATTTGCAAGTCGTGCTCCTGGCCTCGCGCGGTGACCATGATCACCACTGTCTCACGTAAGACGGGATCGGATTTGATGCGTCGGCACACCTCAAAACCATCAATGGAGCTATTGGGCATCATTACATCCAGTAACACCAGATCAGGACGTTCGATACGGGTTAACGCTAAAGCCTCGTCTCCAGTGGATGCTTGCAGGATCTGGTAGTCCCCAATGCTTAGTGTCACCTCTACCAGCTCACGCACTTCTGGTTGGTCATCCACAATGAGAATCTTTTTCACGATACCCTCCTGCTTGGGGGATTATCTTGGCAGACCTCGACCGATAGTTCTTGCTGAAATGAACGAATCACTCACCGTATGAACGCACAGTGGCTCAATTCTGTAGCGCTGAAACACTGTACCTAAGCATATTCCCACATCTGGCTCATCAGCCCAGCCGGTTCTTTTAAAATTGCTTGTCAAGAGAAAAGCGGGTGGGGAACCAAGGGCGAATGTTCACAGGAAAGTTGCTTCGTACAACTCGATCAGCACACCATGCGCTGATTTGGGATGCACAAAGGTGTATGGACATCCCTCACGGTTTATCCGCACCTCTTGGCCGATAGTTTCCAGACCCGCGGACGACAACTGTGATATAGCAGCAGCAACGTTTTCCACACGGAAACAAATATGATGGACTCCCTCACCCCGTTTGCTCAAGAAACGAGCGATACCGCTCTCAGTATCCATAGGCTGCACCAACTCGATGCGACCCTCTCCACGTGGCAGGTTTAGAAAGGCCACCTTCACATTCTCAACCGGCACCTCTTCCACACGCACTAACTGAAGCCCTAATATGTCGCGATAGACATGGAGTGCTGCCTCTAGATCTTGTACCACGATGGCGATATGTTCGATTTGTTGTAACATTTTAAGCCCTTCCCACTTGACACGTCAAAAGATGCCACCCGTAGGGCGATACTCTCCAAAGACGCGACGCAGAACCGCGCAGATTTCACCCAGAGTGGCATACGCCTCAACTGCCTGTAAGATATAAGGCATTACATTATCGTTGCCGGCTGCCGCCGATTCTAGCTCCTTGAGAGCGTGTATCACTGCAGATTGATCACGCTCTGCACGCAATTGCTTGAGGTGCTGTGCTTGTGCCCGTTGTACCGACTCGTCAATACGTATCGTGCGCAAGCGGTGTTCCTCGTGGGTTTGAAAACAGTTGACACCCACCACGATGCGCTTTCCACTTTCCATCGCCTGCTGATACCGATAGGCACTTTCTTGGATCTCACGTTGCATAAAGCCTGACTCGATGGCACCTAGTGCACCTCCCATGCGGTCAATGCGTTCCAGATATTCGGCGGCGCGACATTCGATTTCATCAGTAAGGTGTTCGACGTAGTAGCTGCCGGCAAGGGGATCGACCGTGTCTGTCACCCCGCTTTCATAGGCGATGATTTGCTGTGTGCGCAACGCGATTTGGACCGTCTCCTCAGTGGGCAACGAGAGAGCCTCGTCCATGCTGTTTGTGTGTAAGCTCTGGGTGCCCCCTAGTACGGCAGCCAATGCCTGAATGGTGACTCGCATGATGTTGTTCATAGGTTGCTGGGCAGTGAGAGCGACACCTGCCGTCTGGGTGTGGAAACGTAACATCATGCTCTTGGGATCGCGGGCGCCAAAGCGCTCACACATCAGGCGTGCCCAGAGGCGACGTGCAGCACGAAACTTGGCAACTTCCTCAAATAAATGGTTCTGCGCCGCAAAGAAGAAGGTTAATTGGGACCCAAATTCGTCGATCTCCAAGTCGGCTTTCAACGCTGCCTCGACATAAGCTATTGCGTTGGCGAAGGTGAACGCCACTTCCTGGACCGCTGTGGCGCCTGCCTCGCGGATGTGATAACCGCTGACGCTGATGGTATTCCAGCGCGGTGTATGCTCTTTGCAATATTCGAATAAATCTGTGACAAGGCGCATAGAAGGTGCGGGGGGGAAGATATATGTACCACGTGCCACATATTCTTTGAGAATATCATTCTGCACCGTGCCACGCAGCTGATGCGGTGAGACCCCCTGTTTCTTGGCCACTGCAATGTACATGGCTAGTAACACCGCTGCTGGAGCGTTGATTGTCATACTGGTGGATACTTTGTCAAGTGGAATGCCGGAAAAAAGTCGCTCCATGTCGGCAAGCGAGGAGATGGAAACCCCGACTTTGCCTACCTCACCCTGAGCCAGAGGATCGTCAGCGTCATAACCGAGCTGAGTGGGTAAGTCGAAGGCGACGCTCAGGCCAGTTTGGCCCTGATCGAGCAAGAACTTGTAGCGCGCGTTAGTTTCTTCGGCGGTGGCGTAGCCAGCGTACTGGCGCATTGTCCACAACCTGCCGCGGTACATAGTCGGATAGATACCACGGGTAAAGGGATATTGTCCCGGGAAGCCCAGCTGGTTCAAGTATTCGGCAACGTAGGCATTGCCCACCGTGTCGGGGGGGAGGTAGAGCAAATCCTCCGGTATTTGCGAGAGCGTCTCGCGATATTGTGCCCAGTTAGGATCGCGTGCTACGAAAGGCTTTAGTACGCTTTCTTCCCATTCTTG
>JASFBB010000366.1:0-11123 GCA_036172345.1 Anaerolineae bacterium | reverse complement strand
GTCGAAAATCACGCTTGCGGTTGCGCCGATCGCGGTAAGCATACCAGAGGGACTTCATCAGCGCTTCGTTAGCACGTCGGAAAAGGCGATGCAACGTGACGACCGATTTCGGGAGAGAAAAACGGGACAACCCATAGAACAGCCCCTAGGCTGTCCAATGGAGGGTTGTTCTTGATTTCGAGACAAAATTAGAGGCAGGCATAAAGCCTGCCTCTACAATTGTCCCCGTCTCGAGATTTTGCGGCGCCTACGGTGTATGTGCGGATGAACGCGCCTGAGTCGATGCCGCTGCATGATGTACGCATATCCCCCTACATCCGACCTGTCCTGTATGTCCCCACTTATCCCGCAATCCTCCTCTTCTTCATCACGCTCGCTTCTTTCTTCCGCCATCTCGAGAAGACGCTTGTGCACGCGATAGTTCACCGTGCCTTCTGGGTAATTTCCCTCCGCATCCGGCTCACCCGCCGGTACGCCGGTCAGCAAAGCAATCCCCTCGTCCACCGTGGATACAGCATATACATGGAACTTGCCTTCACGCACGGCCCGTACCACATCGGAGCGAAGCACCAGGTGGCGCACGTTCGCTTCAGGGATTACCACTCCCTGCGTACCGGTCAACCCCCGTGCCTGACACAGATCGAAGAAACCCTCGATCTTTGCGGTCACCGAGCCAACCGCTAGGATGCGTCCCTGTTGGTCAACCGCACCAGTGACCGCTAGATCCTGACGTATAGGCAAACCGGACAGACTGGAGAGAATGGCGTACAGCTCCGCTGAGCTGGCACTATCGCCTTCAATACGGTCGTAGCTCTGCTCAAAGGTTAAGCTGGCAGAGAGGTTGAGCGGCTTATGTTGCGCATAACGGGCCCCCAGAAAACCCTGCAGAATCAATACGCCTTTATTGTGGATGTTACCTGCCAAGTTCGCCTCACGATCAATCGCGACCACGTTGCCACGTCCCATATAGGTTTGTGCGGAAATGCGTGAGGGGACGGCGAACTCGTAATCGGCCACTTCCATCACGGTCATTCCATTCACTTGGCCAATCGCCCATCCTTCCGTCTCAATATGGAGGGTGTCCTCCAGGATTTGGCGCCGTATTTGCTCCGGCAGGTAGCTGGCACGATAGCGCCCTTCGCGCATCGCTTGATCTACATCTTCAGCAGTCACGACACGGCGACCATTGACACTAGCCCAGTAGCTCGCTTCGTGAATTACCTCTAGGATCCCGGAGAAGCGGGTTGAAAGCTTGTGTTTGTCTTCTACGAGACGTGCGCCGATCTCGAGAATGCGTGCCACAGCTGAGCGATAAAATGGCAACAGGCCATCCGCGCGCACACGACGTGCGATGAACTGAGCATACTGCTGCATCGCTTCAGGAGTACGGTCCATTGAAACGGCGAAATCAGCACGCACTTTGAAGATTTTGCGAAAATCATCGTCCAGCTCGTACAACATTTCGTATGTCGACCAATCACCAATGAGGATGACCTTAGCTTTGAATGGGATACGTTCCGGTTCCAATGAGATAGTCATTGGAGCCGACACAAAATCGCTCGGCACCTCGGTACGGATCACCTGATTACGGATGGTGCGCTTGAGAGCTTCCCAGGCCAGCGGATACTCAAGCAGATCGCGCGCGTTGAGCACCAGATAGCCCCCGTTAGCGCGGTGAAGGCTGCCCGCACGGATCAAAGTGAAGTCGGTTGTCAACACACCGTAGCGTACTTCCTGTTCGATGCGGCCCACCAAATTGGTATATGAAGGACTGGTTTCATACACGACTGGTGCTCCGGAGGCCTGGCTATTGTCCACGATCACATTGACCTGATAACGGCTCAAATCGGGGAGAGTTTCTTCAGGAGGTGGGTCACCCGAGTTGGAGGACGTTGCTTCCTCTTCCTCCTCCAGAGGTTCAGAGGAGGCCGCCAGCTCGGGATAGAAATCTGCCACATGTTCCACGATATCCTGGCGCACTTCTTCTAGATAGGCGATCACTTCGTCGAAGGGATGATAACGTTCCAGCAGTTCCTCGATGTGATCGCGCACCACGAAATCGGCGACCTCGCGCGTCAGGGCACGCAGGCGCTCACGCGCCGTTCTACCCAACACGCGTATCTCACGCAGGGCGCGCTCTAGCTCCTGTTGTAACCCAACGTGAGCGGACTCCCACTGCTTACGCTGTTCCTCGCTTGCCGCAGCATACTTTTCAGGGGTCACAACCTCACCACCGAGCACAGGCACGAGTGCCAGACCGGTGGCCGTCTGCACCAAGCCAAAACCTTGAGCCTCTGCCGTCTTACTCAACTTGGTCAGTATCTGATCACGCGCCTGGTCCCGCTCCTGTATGATGGACTGAACACGCTGGTGATAATCCTCGCTGTCAAAGGCAACCGGTATGGCACTCTGGAGATCGCGAATGAAAGATGCCATGTCATCACGCAGCCGCACCCCATAACCGGCCGGCAAGCGAATCGCCCGTGGCCGGCGCGCGTCACGAAAGTTGTTCACATAGCACCAATCGTCTGGCACCGCCTCCTGCTCTGCTTTACGCCGCAGGAACCCCATCACGGTAGTGCTACGACCGGAACCGGCCGGCCCGGTCACATAAACATTGAAGCCGTAACTAGGGATGTGAATGCCGAATTCCAACGCGCGGAGGGCGCGTTCCTGCCCGATGATCGTGGGCAGATCGGGTATCTCATCCGTGGTTTCGAAAGTGTACTGACTGGCGTCACATACGTAGGTCAGCTCTTCGGGCGTCAACTCACGCACTTGGCTACGACTCATCCAGGATCTTCCTCCAAAGCGGCCATCAAACGGCGATAGGCGGCCGGCTCATCTTCAAAAATGTACGTAGCAGGTGTGACCACCACTCCGCTGCCACCGATGGCGCGCAGCTGTTGTACCGCCTGTACCAAACGCTCTTGACGCACAATGATGCTGATGGCATACCAGCTGCGGTCATGCACATCGCGCAGATAGACCGGGGCAATAGTGGGTCCTTTTAAGCCGCCCAGGTCAGGTTGCGAGAATACCTTCTGGGCAACTGCCTCGGGCGATTCACCCTTGATGTTTGCGATGATAGCGTGATAACCCGCGGCACGCAGATGGGCCTCGAAGAACTCGAGCAGCTGTTTAGCCACCGCCAACACCTCAGGACGTTGTTTCAGCGCCTGTCGGTTGCCGATCAAACAAGCCTGCGAGCTCAGAAGGGTACCACCTTGCACTTCCTTCAGATGGTTCTCGCGTAAGGTGACACCGCTGGCTGTAAGGTCAGCAATCATATCGACATAGCCCATATGGGGTCCCGCTTCCAGCGCTCCTTCGGCCCAGATCAGCTGGTGGGGCACAATCGCATGTTTGGTGAGGAAAGCGTTCACCAGACGCTCATATTTAGTGCCGATGCGTAGAGGACGCCCTTCCTTGGCACGACGCTGTGCTAGGCAGGCCAAGTCTTCCACACTATTAATCTCATCCCACTCATCCGGCACTGCCAATACTAATCGGCACAGGCCAAACCCTAGCTGATCGTGCAAGATGAGGATATCACGTCCATTTCCCCCATGCTCGGCAACACTATCATAACCGGTTATGCCCAAATCGACATCCCCGTAATATACCTTGCGCACAATGTCTGCTGAACGTTGCAACCAAACCTCCAGCTCAGGAATGGCCGGAATAGACGCGACATACTGGCGCGGATTGGGTTTGACCACACGTAACCCGCAACGTTCCAAAAATGTGAGCGTCTCCTCTTCCATTCGGCCTTTAGTAGGCAGACCGAGACGGATCATGCGTTCTTTCACCAGTGTACCTCCCAGCAGGGGAAAGACATAGCGAGAAATCAAGCGGCTCCCATAGGTAGATATGCCAACATTCTACTACCAGCACGTAGCACTGTCAACGATGAAGGTCAAGAGAAAGTACATTTCAATTCGAGGGCAAGCCTCGAAGAAAACTGGCGACTCAAGCCGCACCTGGCGGATGTGCCACCGAGTGTTCTCCCGCAGGAACGCTGCCGTCCACGTCAGTGGACTAAATCTCGTTGGCTTCCCTTAGATTTTGGGTTATACTACCTCCTGTATTCCCTCTCGACAATGTTACGTCCCGATGGGAGGAAACATATATGACGCTGGGGGCTTGGATTGCCGCCGGTGTGCTCAGCTCCGGCCTGGGCATAATGGGTATATGGTACCTTGTGATGCACACCTATCCCACCGAGCTGATGCAGACATTGTTCCTGACATTACTGGCCGTCACTCTGGCGGGGCTCACCCTGTTCATCGCCGGTGTGTTAAACCATCGCTTTGCGCGTCCAGGCTGGCTACGCAGAGACCCACTGCGTCTGTTGCGCGAGGGTGTGAGCGCGGCACTGTTCGGCGTTTTATGCAGCTGGTTGCAGAAAGAAGGGTTTCTCAGCGTAACTTTGGCGCTAATTACTGGCGGCGTGTTGATACTGATCGAAACGTTCTTTCTAACACGGGGCAGAGAGTGATCAGGAGATGAGTGCGGAAGAGCTACGCAAACTTCCTGCGATTTCCCGTTTGCTTGAAATGCCTGAAGCAAAAGGGTTGATCGCACAACATGGTCACGACCGGGTGACCGAGGCATTACGCATGGCACTACAAACGGCGCGGCGGGCAATTCGCGCCGGGAATATTGCTCCCTCATATGATGCGCTCTTGGCCGATGCAGCACAACAGTTACAGATTGCGTTGACACCCAGTTTGGTGCCTGTCATCAACGCGAGCGGGGTGATCATCCACACCAATCTAGGACGTGCTCCGCTCTCTGAACGCGCACGCCGTGCGGCAGCCCTTGTCGCCATCGGTTACTGCAATTTGGAATACGATCTGGCAGAAGGCGAACGCGGCTCGCGCTATGTCCATGCTGTACGCCTGTTGAAGCAACTCACCGGCGCCGAGGATGCCCTTGTGGTCAACAACAACGCCGCGGCGGTTCTGTTGGTATTAAGTGCGCTGGCACGTGACCGCGAGGTACTGATCAGTCGTGGTCAGCTGGTCGAAATCGGGGGTGGCTTCCGCATCCCCGATGTGATGCGCCAGAGTGGTGCCCACTTGGTCGAAGTTGGCACCACGAACCGCACATATATACGCGATTATGCCGAGGCGTTGCACCCCATCAACACAGCGCTTATTCTGCGCGTACATCGTAGCAACTTCGTACTGAGTGGATTTGTCCATGAACCGACCCTTGAGGAATTAGTAGCATTGGGTGAGGAGCATGGAGTACCAGTGATGGATGACTTAGGCAGCGGTAGCTTGTTAGACACGCAACCGTTTGGCCTGGCACATGAGCCCACCATCCAGGAGAGCGTTGCCGCCGGCGCCGCACTGGTCACTGCCAGCGGAGACAAACTGCTGGGAGGTCCCCAAGCAGGTCTGATTTTGGGAAAGGCAGAGCTGATTGCACGTTTGCGCCGTCACCCTTTGGCGCGTGCAGTGCGTGTGGACAAGACAACCCTCGCTGCCTTGGAAGTGACGCTGCTGAGTTATTTAGAAGGACGTGCATTGGAAGAGCTGCCTATTTGGCGTATGATTGCAGCACGGCTGGAGACGTTACGGCGACGGGTACAACGTTGGCGACGCCGCCTCCAAGAGTGGGGGGTGAAAAGCACCATCGTGCCCACCCAAGCGGCAGTGGGTGGCGGCAGCTTGCCCGGCCAGCAGCTGCCCTCCTGGGCGCTGGCGCTAGTATCCCCCTCACCAGACACGTTGGCACGCCATTTGCGCCAACCCTCACGAGGAGGAACGCCGGTGGTCACACGGATTGAAGAAGGGCAAGTGTTGCTTGACGCACGCACTGTGCTTCCCGAGCAAGACGAGGAACTGCTGACCACACTACGTCTAGTGCTGAGAGACACTCCGGAGTTATTTGTGACAGACTGAATGGGCACACTCTACCTTGTTGCTACGCCAATTGGGAACCTCGAAGACATTACGTTGCGCGCATTGCGTGTGCTGCGCGAGTGTGATCTGATCGCCACGGAAGATACTCGCACGACAGGCCGGCTTCTAGCCCACTTCGGGATCGAAAAACCTTTGCTGAGCTATTTTGAGCACAATAAACTTCAGCGTCTTGACCAGCTGCTCGAAGCACTGCGCCATGGTGATGTGGCATTAGTATGCGAAGCTGGCACCCCCCTCTTCTCCGACCCTGGCTATGAGCTGGTACGTGCTGCCCTGGCACAAGAAATATCCGTGGTGTCCATTCCTGGACCATCAGCGATCGTCGCCGCGCTCTCAGTGAGTGGTCTCCCGAGCGACCGTTTCCTCTTCCTAGGTTTTCTGCCACGGCGTGCTGCACCACGTCGTACGTTGTTGAGCGAAGTAAGCGGTATACATGCCACGTTAGTTTGCTTCGAAGCACCCCATCGTTTGCGCGAAACACTGGCTGATATGGAGGCAATCCTAGGGGGCAGCCGCTTGTGTGCGATCTGTCGTGAGCTGACCAAGCTCCACGAAGAAGTTTGGCGCGGCACACTGGCACAAGCATGCGCAGAATGGAAAGATCGTCAGCCCCGCGGTGAGTTCACCTTAGTAGTAAGTGGTGCACCGCTACCAACCGCTTGGGACGAAGATCGCGTCCGCGAAACTCTTACCTCGCTTCTGGCGCGTGGGGTCGGCCGTAGCACTGCCGCACGTCAGGTCGCGCGCGAATCAGGGTGGCCCAGAAGAGCAGTGTATGCATTAGCTGTGCAGAGTGATTCCCCACAAGAGCAAAACTAACGGAGTCTTTCTTAAGGATGCTTGTATGATTGGCATCCTATCGCGCTAAAGTCTTGGCAGTGGATAAAGGGTGACCAGCTTAGAGGCCACACGTAGGATGGGGTCGGGAAAGATGCTCAATACGATGGCAGCCAACGAGAGGATCAGCAATATCGAAGCAGGTATCCGAAGAGTCGGTGCTGAGCGCGGTGGACATGGCATAATTTTATCGGCTCGCAGCAACGCATACAATGCGCGCAGATAAGCAATTACCACTCCCAAACTCGCCAGCACGACTAACCACACCCATCGCTCATCTAGCTGGGCCAAATCGCGCAACATGAACCAACGTCCCGCGAATCCGGCAGCCATGGGGGTACCCGCCATAGTGAAGCCGCCTATTATTAGAGCGATAGTGGCCAATGGCTGGCGCCGCCCTACGCCGCATAAGCTGGTCAAGGTATCTTCAGCTGTTTCCTCCAGCAGAGTCCCTGTGGCAATACCCAACAGCATCAGGCCAAGTGCTCGTGCTGCTAAACCAGCATACAATGCCACCGCTCCCTGTGTTCCCTGTACCGCTAACGCGATCAACAGGCAACCTAGATCAAATAACGCTACATATCCCAGCATGGCGCGCAAACTACGTTGGATGGAGATGAACACCCCTCCAAGAGTCACCGATGCTAATCCTGCCATCAAAAGCAGCCGGCCAGCCTGCTCCCACCAGCTAAACCAGGTAGCTTCGGCCAGTATATGTCCAAGCAAGGTCAGTGCCACCATCGGGAAACCGATCAACACCAACACGTTGGGTACAGGGGAGGAGAAAGCACTAAGCGTTGTCAATACACTATACACAGGGAAAGCCGCTAACCATAGACCAAAGCCCACCGCCAGCAATACAGCTACCTGGGGCAGGTATATTGCATGCTCAGCGTCTTCACGATAGAGATCTATATGCCAGGCAGCCAACAAGAAGAAGGGCAGCGCCAGGCACATAACAACTAAGAAACGCCACGCACCTTGCACCGAACCAGGACGCTCATCTTGAATGACAGGCACGGCAATGACAGCAGCAAGCGTTATAACTAAGCTGCTAATGGCTAGATGGCGCGACATAGCTGCAATAGCAAACAACCCCGAAATACATAGACCAAGTGGCAAAAAGTAATGCGCCACTCGCAAGGACCGTCCGGTTATATATAGCCCCGCCGAGGCAATAAAATGAATTGCCAGTGTGTATTGTGTCAGAGGATCGAGCAGGAAGATGCGTCCTATCAGGCGTATGGGATTAGTTGGAGGAAGAATGGCGACCAATATCCCTGTAAAAATGGAAACAAAAGCGGCCAGATAGTTTCCAAACTGCCAACCTCGCAGCAGATAAACGGGCACCGCTGCTCCCAGCGGAAGAATAATTAACCACAATGGTGGATCAATCACGATTCCTCACGCAAATAGTTAAATCCTTGGACGGCAGCCAAATAGGAGATGGCTGCAGTGAGCAGTAGATTCACCGCAGCCAGCAAAAACACAATGATTAAGCTCGACTCTAGGAAGGTATAAAGCATCTCGAAACCGGTCAAAGCGGTTAGCAGCCCCGGACCGGCCAGCAAGGGTTGTCCGGTCAGCATCAGTACAACCAAACCCACTAGCATCAGCCAATAGCAGCTTAGTCCAACATCGGGCGGCACCTCTGGCAATGGATAATCGCGAACGAGAACTGTCGCCAACACGAACACCAGACACAACGCCAAAGCCCGAAAGGCTGGGCCAGTCCAAGGCAGAGGATCACGGACGCTGGTTATATCCCTGGAGAATAACTGCTGGTCTATGCCAACCTTGGCGAGAACGCTCCACCCGGACTGTCGCGCCGCTAGATAGAGCATTGGACAGACAAGCGCACCAACCAATACCTTAATAAGAACAATTTCAGCCGGGAGCCGCTGAGAAAGAATGAAACCCACTGCCATATACTCTCCCAGCAATGCCAACAGCACCACGCGCCAATCGCGCACCAGAAGGATCAATGCACCGGCAATCAACGACGCGATCACCCCTGCTTCACGCACACTCCCCAATATCTGCAGCGGCTCTCTCATTTCAGGCATCGCCAGGCCTCAACGGACCAATATATCTGGAGACACGGCCAGCACCAGACCCAAACAGATCAAGAGCAAAAGAGCCCATGCCAAATAGTGTTCACCCTCAATGACAGCACGTACTCGTAATAACCAACCACTCATCGTCCCAATCAACTGCTGGCCAGCTTCCAATAACCATCTCATCCGCAATTGCATTACGAAGCGCTGCTCCCCTTCTTCACCTAGAAGGTGTAACACTCGCCGTCCATAACCCAACGATATGGCCCATAGTGCAGCACCGGACAATCCTATCCATGTCCCTGCATGGTACGAGATAGGCAGAGGCCTCCACCACATAGTGAGGTAAGGTAACACCAACATAAACGTGGCAATCCCGATGCCCACAGCACGCCAACGAGACGGAGGTGACGGAACAGAGACTTTCCCCGAAGCTTCGTGCCAAAACTGATAGATGGAGGACAACACCCCTCCCAATGCGATTACCAACAACGCCGTCGCTACTGGTCCACCATCATTCCAGAACGAATCCAAAAAACTCCCATGACCCGCCGCCCCCACGACCAGCAAAGCGCACAGAGAAAGTGTGGCCACGACCGGAGGCAGATATCCTATACTCTGAACCACCGAGCTGAAGAGAGGCCCCAGACTCGTCGGGATCATCGTCAGCACAAGCCATGCCAGCATAATCACAATCGGAGCACCTGACCATAGAGCATCACGTCCCTCCAGCGCTACAACTATCAGAAGAATCCCCGAAGAGGCAAAAGCGGCGTGCATTAAGCGTTGCTCACGCCCCGGTTCAACCCAAGCCAATGTCCCATGCAGCAGGGCAGTGATCAAAGTCGGCCAGACAACCCACGGCGAAACACCCCACATCACACTGTACAAACCGACAGCCAAATGCTGCATCATCCACGCAAGGCGGATGGATGGGAGAGAATGCACTGAGGTTTCAGATTCAAGCAATGGGTAGAGGCCCAAACGCAACCATACTGCCAGTGTTAGCAAGGCGTTGGGGAACATAGCATTTGGCTGTGAGATAATATTTTCAAGGCCGGAGAACATTACCCCAGTAGCAGTGACAACACCAAGTAACAAGCGCACGACCGCGTGTCGAGGCTCGTTGCGCGCCATCCACCACAATGCCACTCCACAGTCGAATGCCAAAATTGCGATGGCAAGCGTATGGCATGTGCCAGCCATAAGTACACTGTAAGTAGCTGCCGTCAATACAAGAAGCAACACCTGGCTGCTTACTGTCAGGCGCATGTGAAAATCATGACCCGCGAGCGCTGTAGAGAGCAGAGCCAGAAACAATCCCCCCACCAAGGAGGTGGTAGGCGTTGTGTAGAGAGCCAGGATCGCCCCGTCAGACCATTTCATCAAAGAGTATATGATGGGAGAGGAAGTGTGAGAAGGATCTAACAAGTCACCCCTGCTGACCCATATCACTAGGGCCAACGCGGCTCCATTTATGGCTACAAAAGCCCAGTTGCGCACCCGCGCCGTCAAGGCAGGGCCCAAAGCCAGTAGCAAGATGGCGCTCAACAACAGAACGTACAAGGGCGCCAGAGGAGTTATACCATCGAAAGGGATCATACCACCTCAGTGAGATTTTACCCCCCATATTTCCTATTGGCAAAAATGAAAAAGCATGCTATAATATTATGTAATGTATGGAGTGGTATTTGCAAAACGGTGAGGTTGCCCTATGACCGGTAGACAAAAGCTGATACTGGTGATGCTCTCATTATTAGTGGTTAGCGAGCTCTGTGTGGCTGGTTGGCTAGCACGTCCTTATCTCATAATCTCTCAGAGAGGCGCTATCGCCCAGGCAACCCCCACTGAAGTGCCAACTCCTGCCCCTACACCGACCTGGACCATGCCGCCGACCTGGACGCCCACCCCATTGCCTCAGGAAACCAAGCCGCCCACGCCCACAGCGACACGGGTGGTCAAGGATACTCCCACACCCACCATTACACCAACTTATACGAGGGTCATACCTACCACATCAGATACCCCGCCGGCCATCCCAAATGCCAGCCCTACCCGCCAGCTAATAAGGCGACGCGCGCCCACCGCTACACCTACCCCCTCTTATCCTTTCAAGCTAGTAGCCACTCAGGAATACACCACCACGAATTTCTTCTTTGTCATCTACGCGCAAATCAAAAGTGGAGATTCTCTCGTGGGAGGGTACCGGATTGTGGGTACTCATCAGCCAAGCGGGTTGACCTTTGAGAGTCCCCCGTCTTGTTGGGATTTGTGCAAGGCAAGCGGGCCGCGC
>JASFBB010000365.1:0-3981 GCA_036172345.1 Anaerolineae bacterium | reverse complement strand
CAAGCGGCTGGGCTTTCGGTTGGGCCGCCTCAAGACGGGCACGCCGCCCCGACTGGACGCGCGCACGATCGATTTCAGCCAGACTGAGCCGCAATACGGCAGCGATGAACCTGCTTTCTTCAGCTTTGCAAGCGATGCGCGCGAGCTGCCCGAATTCCTGTGCGTGCCGCCCCATCCGGTGTACCCCTATGTGCGCCCGACTCCCTGGCGACCGCAGCTGCCGTGTTACCTGGTGCACACCAACTCGCACACGCATGAAATCATCCGTGCCAACCTGGAGCGCGCTCCGCTCTTCACCGGCGTGATCCAGGGGGTGGGGCCGCGCTATTGTCCTTCCATTGAGGATAAGATCGTGCGCTTTGCGCACAAGGAGAGCCATCAGCTCTTCCTCGAGCCGGAAGGCTGGAGCACCACCGAGGTCTATCTGCAGGGTGCTAACACCTCCCTGCCGCTGGACGTCCAGATCGCTATGGTGCGCAGCATTCCCGCCTTGCGCCATGTCGAGTTGATGCGCATCGGCTATGCGGTCGAGTATGACTATGTGCCACCCGACCAGATCTATCGCTCCCTGGAGACCAAGCAGGTTGAGGGTCTCTTCCACGCCGGCCAGATCAACGGCACGACCGGCTACGAGGAAGCAGCCGCGCAGGGGTTGATCGCCGGCATCAATGCCGCGCTCAAAGTGCAGAACCGCCCCCTGGTGGTTCTGGGCCGCGACCAGGCATACATCGGGGTGATGATCGACGACCTGGTGACGCAGGAGCACCATGAACCCTACCGCCATATGACCTCGCGCGCCGAGTATCGCTTGCTGTTGCGCCAGGACAATGCCGAGCTACGCCTTACCCCTATCGGCTACCAGGTGGGCTTGGTGCCCTTTGAGCGCTACCAGCGCGTTGAGGCACAGCGCCAGGCGATTCGGGAGGAGCTGGAACGCCTGGCGGGACTCATCATCACACCCAACCATGGCAAGGCGGAACTGTTGCGCGCTCACGGTCTCCAGCCCCTCCAGGAGGGGGTCAATGCCTTGCAATTCCTGTGCCGCCCTGAGGTCACCTATCAGGTGATCGGTGCGCTAGCCCCCCCACTGCAAGTGTTGTCGCCGGAGGTGATCGAGCAGGTGGAGATAGAAGCGAAATATGCCGGCTACATTGCCAAACAGCAGCGTCTTGTGGAGCGCATGCGACGGTTGGAAGAGCGTCCCATCCCGCCCAACTTCGACTATCGCGCCGTGGTCGGCCTGCGCGCCGAGGCGCTTCAGAAGCTGCTCCACTTCCGGCCGGCGACGGTGGGGCAGGCGGCACGTATTCAGGGGGTTAACCCGGCTGACATCGCTTTGTTGCTCATCCACCTTGAGAGAAGGTCTTGAGCGGTGCTCTGTTGAAGAGCTGCTTGGACGAAACAAGCTGCACCGCGCGTGTGCTGAGCTGCGTGCGTGAGCCAGTGGCCGGGATACCGCTCCCTGACGGTCGCGGCTCGGATACGTGCACCCCCGATTGGAAATACACCCATAGGCAGTTGCATTTTTCCCACTCGCCCGGCTTGATAGTATAATTTCATTTATTAGCGCTTGGTCGCGAGGTAAAAAACAGATGCCTACTATCCAGATTCCGAATATTGTGATCGTCGTGCTGCAGATCTTGCTGGCCTTTGGCGGCGCCTTCCTCCTGGCGATATGGATCAGCCTGATCGTGTGGACCTTCCGAGACGTCCGCTCGCGATCGCGGGATATCTTCGCCATCCTCCTGGCCACGTTGATGGTGGTCATCTTTGGGCCGTTGGGGCTAGTGATCTACTTCCTGTTGCGTCCTCAGACCACCCTGGCCGAGCTCTACGAGCGCTCCCTAGAAGAAGAAGCGTTGTTGCAGGATCTGGAAGAGCGGATTGTGTGCCCGGGTTGTCGGCGCAAGGTGGAGCCCGACTGGTTGGTCTGTCCCGATTGTCACGCCATCCTGAAGAAAAAGTGCGTCAACTGCGGCAGGCTGTTGCATCTGCGTTGGGATATCTGCCCCTACTGTGTGACCGCAGTGATGGAGGGGGAGGTCAGCGACCGGGCTGCCGTGGCATTGCCGCCATATCCTGAACCCCTGCCGGCGATCGAGCATCCCGGGAATCCTGAGCTGGGCCTTCCCGCTGCCGCCGCGGCAGACCCACCGGTAGATACGCGCAATTTCGATCTGGGTTCTGAGGAGGCAGAAGACGAGTGAGGCGGGTGAAGATTGCGCCTTCGATCCTGTCGGCAGACTTTGCGCGCCTCGGCGAACAGGTGCGTGACGCCGAAGCGGCTGGCGCCGACTACATCCATATCGATGTAATGGATGGCCACTTCGTCCCCAACATCACGGTGGGGCCTCTGGTGGTGGAATCGCTGCGCCCGGTCACCACGTTGCCGCTGGACGTCCACCTGATGATCACCCAACCGGAACGGTACATCCCCGACTTCGTCCGCGCGGGCGCCGACATCCTGACGGTGCACGTGGAGGCGTGTCTGCATCTACACCGCACGATCCATCAGATCAAGGAGCTGGGCATCAGAGCGGGTGTGACGCTCAACCCGGCTACCCCGCTCGTCAGCTTGGAAGAGGTCTTGTCCGACGTGGATATGGTGCTCATCATGTCGGTGAACCCGGGTTATGGTGGGCAATCATACATTCCCGGCAGCAGCGCCAAGATTACGCGGCTGCGGCATATGCTCGACGCACGCGGTCTGGTGGACGTGGATATCGAGGTGGATGGCGGAGTGAAAGCGCACAATGCGGCGGAGATTGTGGCGGCCGGGGCCAATGTATTGGTGCTTGGCTCGGCGATCTTCAATCAGGAAGCGACGGTGGCACAGAACATCGCGCGCATCCGCGCTGGCCTGGCGGAACGTCTGCCTGCCGAGCTCCTCTCCGGCGGGGGTGCCAAGGTCACCCGATGACGCGGGGCGGGTCGCGCGCTGCCTCGTCCTGACGGCAGGATGCCAACTACCCGGCGCTATGAGCCAGCGCGGTTTCCAACAAGCGATCGATCAGCGCACTCGACTGGGCCAGCTCTGGATCGGCAAAGACACCGGCACGTGCCTGCTTGGCTGTCTTGAGGAGCTCTAAGCTCTGCTGGGGGTCTTCGCCGGGGGCACTGATCTGCCGGGCGATGATGGTCGAGGCGGCCAGAAGCGGAATGTACAGCAACTCAACTGGCAACGGCTCGCCTCCATCCAGCCGGCTGGAGATCTCCTGAATCAGACCATGGCGTTCTTCCAGCCCCCATGGTTGGGTGTTGAATGCCCTGGCGATCAACCCAAATGAAAGGGCCACCGCCAGGCGCGTCAAATGGGCGAAGCCTATCTTGCGCACGATCCATAAGGCATCCTCGGTGGACATGTCCAGGCGCAGGGCGGTCTCCCAAATGGGCACCAACAGGCCATTTGCAGCAACATCATTGCCCATAAAGCGGTGCACTGTGAATGTCAGGATCTTGCTCAGTGCGATTGCCTCTCCGATGCGCAGTTGAATGCCTGCACGGGCGCAGCGTTCGTGTCCCTCGACGAGAAGCCCAGCGTATAGGTGCTCCACTGTCAGGGCATCCGTGATGTGGGCACGCTTCTCGGTCACCTCCCGTTGTGCTTTGAGCTGCAGGTCCATATCCTTCACGCTCCATAACGGTTCGAACTTGGAAGCGCTGGTGGGCGGTGCCTGCGGTGCCTCGGCGCGGCGTGCGACGGCAAAGGGCAAAACGATCTTGCGCGTGGGTGTGGCCGTATAGCGCACTCCCAGCACCCGGCCAAGGTCAAGCCCGACGATATCATCCAGCAGCTCGTCTTGAAATCCATCGGTCTTCCGGAGCGCTCGTACCCGCTGGGCAGCTCCTTCCGCTTTGACCGTCACGTGGAGCTGGAGCTCATACTGGCCCTCCCGAGCGCCCGCGATCGCCTTGACTGGTACGTAGAGCGCGCCTACCTGGGCTGCTTCCAGATGGACGCGCAGTTCTGGGCTGCCGATC
>JASFBB010000364.1:0-2839 GCA_036172345.1 Anaerolineae bacterium | reverse complement strand
CCCGTCCGCTTGCGCGGACGGTTGGCCGCAGGCCTAATAGGGGGCGATTTCAATCGCCGGCTGTTCCGGTAGGATGGTTTTCAGCCCAAAATGGGGGCGCCCCAATATAGGCAATACCGGAAAAGCTCATATAATTCGTGTCACATATCGTTCAGACCACATTGGGCGAGTTCTTCGAGGTCGAGGATTCATGCGCCACGAAAGCCAAAGCTGGTTGCGAGAATCCATGAGCCATCCGCTCCACGTGGACATCGCGCAGGCGCCCTACCGCGCGCTCATCGGCGTGGGAGGCATCGGCGCCGGGTCGTTCTTCGCGCTGAAGGGCAACCACACGCTGGGACGTGAGGAGAGCCGTCTCGGCCACTTTCTGCCTCGGCGCGACTATTGCAAGCTGCACATTATCGCTCACTACGTCCAGACCCTGTTGGGGCCCTCGTTCGCCACCATCCCCGTCGGCAAGGTGGGCGAGGACGAGATGGGGGTGCGCTTGCTGCACGAGATGCGCGAGGCGGGGCTGGATACGCGCTATGTGCAGGTCGCGCCCGGCTTGCAAACCCTCTTCTCCTTCTGCTTCATTTATCCCGATGGCAGCGGCGGCAACCTGACCACCGACGACTCGGCATGCGCGCACGTGGACGCCGCCTATGTCCGGACGGCAGAACCCGAGTTTGCCCGCTTTGCCGGTCGTGCTATCGCGTTGGCGGCGCCCGAGGTGCCGCTGGTGGCACGCCAAGCGCTCCTGGAATTGGGTTCCCGGTATCATATGCTGCGGGTGGCGTCGTTCGCCACCGGTGAGCTGGCCGAGGCGATCGAGCTGGACATGCTGTGCCACGTGGATCTGCTGGCGCTCAACCGCAGTGAAGCTGCTGCGCTCGCCCATCTGACAGCTGAGGAACACACGCCCGCCGCGATCGCGCATGCCGCTGTGGAACGCCTTGCGCAGCTGAACCCGGACGCCCGCTTGACCGTCACCGCCGGGGCGCATGGCAGCTGGAGTTGGGACGGCCATGAACTCATCCATCGGCCGGCCATCCCGGTGAACGCCGTCAGCACCGCCGGCGCAGGGGACGCCTTTCTGGCCGGCGTCCTTGTCGGCCTGGTGGCGCGCCTGCCGCTGCACCGGGCGCATGAACTGGGTGCGCTGGTCGCCGCCCATGCCGTCACCTCGCCGCACACGATCAATAAAGAGACCGACCGTGTGACACTGTGGCAGCTGGCGGAGGCGCTGCGTGTGCCTCTCAGCGAGGCGGTGCGCCGCCTGCTGACATCATAGGATTTTGCATCGGAGAGTACATTCAACACGCACAAGGAGACCGACTCACGATGAAACCCCTCAACGAGATCGTTGCCCGCATGATCGCCCTGCGCGCGCAGGGCATCCAGCTGACATTGCTCGCTGCCTGCCCCAACTCGGCGGCGGTACTCGAAGCGGCCGTCAAGGTGGCGGCGGCGAACAACCTGCCCATGCTCTTCGCCGCGACGCTCAACCAGGTGGATCGCGACGGCGGTTACACCGGCTGGACGCCGCAGACGTTCGTCGCCTCGATCCGCCACTATGCCGGGAAGTATCGCTGGGATGGCCCCCTCTACCCCTGCCTGGACCACGGTGGCCCCTGGCTCAAAGATCTGCACGCGCTGGCGAACCTCTCCTATGAGGAGACGATGGGCGAGGTGAAAGCGTCGCTGGTGGCGTGTCTGGAAGCGGGCTATGCCCTGTTGCACGTCGATCCCACGGTGGATCGCACCCTGCCCCCCGGCCGGCCGGTGCCCATTGACACGGTGGTGGCGCGCACCATCGAGCTGATCGAGCACGCAGAGCGCGAACGCGAGCGGCGCGAGTTGCCGCCCGTGTCCTACGAGGTGGGCACCGAGGAGGTACACGGCGGCCTGGTGGATCGCGATGCCTTCTGTCGCTTCGTCCACAGCTTGCGCGCGGGGCTGGCGGAGCGCAACCTGCTGGCTGCCTGGCCGTGTTTCATCGTCGCGCGCGTGGGCACCGATCTACACACCACCTTCTTCGACCCGCAATCGGCGCGCTGGCTGTACGATGTGGTGGCGCCGCTGGGCTCGCTGATCAAGGGGCACTATACCGACTGGGTGGAGAACCCGGCGGAGTATCCTGCCACCGGAATGGGCGGCGCCAATGTGGGGCCGGAGTTCACCGCCGAGGAATATCTGGCACTGCAGGAGCTATGTGCCAAGGAGGCGGATATGAAGCGCAGCCGTCCGCATATGGAGCTGTCCAGCTTCATGACGGCGCTGGAACAGGCGGTGTACGACTCGATGCGCTGGCGCAAATGGGTGCTGCCGGAAGAATATGCCCGTGCCGGACAGCCGGAGACGGCGCAGGCGGACGCCCAAGCCCTCTGGCGCGCTCTCACGCCGGAGCGGCGCGCATGGTTGACGCAGACCGGCGCGCGCTATGTATGGACGGCGCCGCAGGTGGTAGCCGCGCGGCAGCAGCTCTACCACAACCTGGCGCCCATCATCCCCGATCCGCACCAAGTGGTGGTCGAACGCATCGCGCGCTGCATGGAGAAATATGTGCTCGCCTACCACCTGTTTGATACGGTGACCTTGCTGGAGGCGTAATTGGGCTGCGTGCCGACGCGCGCGGCTCAGTTTGCTCCATCCGAGCCGCGACCGTCAGGGAGCGGTTTGGGCCGCTTGCCCACGCGCGGCGGGGTTTGACATATCCGAGCCGCGACCGTGAGGGAGCGGTTTGGGCCGCTTGCCGACGCGCGGCTCAGTTTGCTCCATCCGAGCCGCGACCGTGAGGGAGCGGTTTGGGCCGCGTGCCGACGCGCGGGGCTCAGACCAAGGTTTTCTAGTGTTCACG
>JASFBB010000363.1:0-13352 GCA_036172345.1 Anaerolineae bacterium | reverse complement strand
CCCCAAGTTTGGCGAGGGGGTTGTCCTGGCCAGCCACTTGACGCACGACGATGAGGAGATCGAGGTTTCCTTCGAGAAGCTGGGGGTCAAGCGGCTGTCTGTGGCCCTGGCGCCGTTAATGAAACTGGAGTAGTGGGTGTGACATCAACGTATCAATCTGCTCTCGACTACATCTACAGTTACACCAATTATGAGCGCTTGGGGATGCCCAAGTACACGATGACCCATTACGACTTGGAACGCATGCGCACTCTGCTGGCGCAGCTGGGGGATCCGCAGCACAAGTTTCGCGCGTTGCTCATCGCTGGCACAAAGGGCAAAGGTTCCACCGCAGCGTTTGCGGAGAGCATGATTCGTGCGGCCGGTTATCGTAGCGGCCTGTATACCTCGCCCCACTTGCATAGCTTCCGGGAACGCATCCGCATCGGCGGTCGGCTGATCACCGAGGGAGAAGTGGTGCGGCTGGTGGAGCTGCTGCGGCCTCACGCGGAGAGCGTCGCGGGGTTGACTGCTTTTGAGCTGATCACTGCAATGGCGTTCTACGCCTTTGCCGAAGCAGGGGTGGAGGTCGCCGTGTTGGAGGTGGGATTGGGGGGGCGATTGGATGCCACCAACGTGGTGCACCCTGCCGTAGCAGTGATTACCTCGATCAGCTACGACCACACACAACTGTTGGGCGACACTCTGTGGCTGATTGCGCGTGAGAAAGCGGGGATTATCCGACCAGGGGCACTGGTGATCAGCGCACCCCAGGTGCCCGAGGCGATGACCCTGATTGAAGAAGTGTGTGCCGGGCGGCGTGCCGAGCTGGTGGTGGTGGGCGAGGGGGACTATCGCTGGCTGCGCGGTCGTACCACCATGCATGGCCAATGGTTTGAGCTGCAGGGAGAGCGCTATTGGATTCCGCTCTTGGGGCGCCACCAGATCGCCAATGCGGTGACCGCTTGGGCGGCGGTGGATGGCATGGAACAGCGCGCCGGTTTGGCCGTGCCACGTGAGGCGCGACGTCATGGGCTGCTTAACACAGAATGGCCAGGTCGCTTGGAGATCTTAAACCGGCGGCCTTACCTCGTTGTGGACAGCGCCCACAACGGCGACTCGGCCGGCAAGTTGCGCCAGGCGTTGCGCGAGTTCTTTCCCGGACGGCGGATCACGTTGGTGTTCGGCGCTTCGGGCGATCACCCTTTTACGGATGCGCTGCGCGAGCTGTTGCCCATTGCGACGCGCGTGTTGATTACCCGGTCGCGTCATCCGCGGGCAGCTGCGCCAGAGGTATTACTTGAGGCGGTGGTGCAGCTGGGATATCATGCCTCAGTGGTGACACCGGTGGGCGAAGCCATAGCAGCGGCGTTGCAAAATAGTGACGCCGATGATTTAATTTGTGTGACAGGTTCGATCTTCACGGTGGCGGACGCGCGCGAATCCTGGTTTCGGCGCAATGGCTTGCCTTTGCCACCGATTGATCCACCTGGGTGAAAATGCCAGTGGATTTCTAGATTCAAGGGGGTGTTAGAGCAGACGCATGTTCTTTCAAAGGGGCTTGCCCTTCATCAACCTGGGTGAGCGTGAGCCACGCCGTGACGGCGAGGCGAGCGACTATCCATTGCTGCCAGTGCGCGATGTGGTGGTGTTTCCGCGGCTGCTGACGCCGGTCTTCGTGGGGCGTGATCAATCGTTGCGTGCCATCGAAGCTGCGTTGGCTTCGGACAGCCGGCTGGTGATTGCTACCCAGCGCGATCCCGAAATCGAGAACCCTACTCCGGAAGATCTCCACGAGATGGGCACCGAGGTGATCGTGGGGCGCATTCTGCGCATGCCGGATGGCACCACCAGTGTCCTGGCCCAGGGACAGCAGCGCGTCAGAATCACGGATTATATTCAGACAGCACCCTATCTGCGCGTCACCGTACAACCTATTGTCGAGGTCAGCGAACGCACGTTGCCCATGGAGGCGATGATGCGCGCTGTGCTCACCCTGTTTGAGAAATGCGTGCAGCTCGACCGCAACCTGCCCGAAGAAGCGTATGTCGCCGCGATGAACATCGACGAGCCGGGCTGGCTGGCCGATATGGTGGCCTCGGTGGTCGACCTGAGCACCGAAGAGCGCCTGCAGTTGCTCAGCACGTTGGATCCCTATGCGCGCCTGCAAAGCTTGAGCGTGTTGCTCAATCGCAAGCTGGAACTGTTGGAGCTGGAGAACCAGATCCAGAGTCAAGTCCAGCAAGAGGTGGACAAGAGCCAGCGCGAGTACTATTTGCGCGAGCAGATGCGCATCATCCAGAGTGAGCTGGGCGAGATCGATAGCCACCTGGGCGAGATCAACAGCCTGCGCGAGAAGCTGGCCGAGGTGGAGATGCCGGCGGAAGTGCGTGCGCGCGCCGAGCACGAGCTCAACCGTTTGGCTGCTATGCCTGCCGCTTCGCCGGAAGCGTCTATTGTGCGCACCTATTTTGATTGGCTGATCGAACTCCCCTGGAGCGAGGAGACAGAGGACAATCAGGATATTCAGCACGTGGCGCGCGTGTTGGATGCGAACCACTATGGCCTGCCGGAGGCGAAGGAACGCATCCTGGAACACATCGCCGTGCGCCAGCGTGCTGGGGCTAAGATGCGCACCCCGATCTTGTGTTTTGTCGGCCCGCCAGGCACCGGCAAGACCTCGCTGGGGCGTTCCATCGCCGAGGCACTGGGGCGACGTTTTGTGCGCGTCAGCCTGGGTGGCATTCGCGACGAAGCGGAGATCCGCGGTCACCGCCGCACCTATATCGGTGCCTTGCCGGGGCGCATCATTCAGACGATGCGCCGTGCAGGTACCATCAACCCTGTCTTCATGTTGGACGAAATCGACAAGGTGGGCGCGGACTTCCGCGGCGATCCGAGTGCGGCATTGTTGGAGGCACTTGATCCCGAGCAGAACTATGCGTTTTCGGATCACTATCTCGAGGTGCCTTATAACCTTTCGCGCGTGATGTTCATCACCACCGCGAATCTGCTCGACCCGATCCCTCCGGCGTTACGCGACCGTATGGAGATTATCCGTTTCCCAGGTTATGTGGAGGAGGAGAAGCTGGGCATTGCCCGCCAGTTCCTCATCCCGCGCCAGCTCGAGGAACACGGGCTGTCACCTGCTGAGCTGCGCTTCTCGACGCAGGCGCTGAGGAGCATCATCCGCGAATATACCTATGAGGCCGGTGTGCGCAATCTGGAGCGCGAGATCGGGCGCATCTGCCGCAAGGTGGCGCGTCGCATGGCCGAGGAGAAGAGGGTGCCTCGGCTTGTGACCCCGGCGGTCGTGCACAAATATCTCGGGCCACCCCAATACACCGATGACCTGGGCCAGGATAGCGACGAAGTGGGCGTAGCGATGGGCATCGCGTGGACCGAAGCAGGCGGTGATATGATGCCGGTCGAAGTGTCGCTTATGCCTGGAAAGGGCAACCTGATCCTCACCGGTCAGCTGGGTGAGGTGATGCAGGAATCGGCCCAGGCGGCACTCAGCTATGCGCGCTCTCATGCTGAGGAGCTGGGCATCCAAGGGGTGGACTTCGATCAGCTGGACATTCACATCCACGTCCCGGAGGGTGCCGTGCCAAAGGATGGCCCTTCCGCCGGTGTCACTCTGGCGACAGCGCTTGTCTCGGCGCTCACCGGACGTCCGGTGCGCCACAAGGTGGCCATGACCGGCGAGATCACGCTGCGCGGTCGTGTGTTGGCCGTGGGGGGTCTGAAGGAAAAGGTCCTCGCCGCACACCGCGCCAAGGCGGAAGTAGTGGTGATTCCACGCCGCAACCAGAAGGACCTGATCGAGATCCCCAAGTACGTACGGCGCGAGCTACAATTTGTGTATGCAGAGCGCGTTGGCGATGTTTTGAACGTGGCCTTGTTGCCCGCAGTGAAGGCGCCGGCAGCGCATGTCTCCGCCAAGAAGAAGACAAATAAACGTGCCGCAGCTGTCGCAGAGGGTGCTTGAGAACCTCAACGCAGCGCAAAAAGGTACACCTGGTGGGTCCATGTGTCAGTGACGTACACCACATTGTGCTCGTCTATGTAGATACCCACCGGGCGCCGCATCGTGGTTCCGCCCGCTTGATCCCAGCTATTCAGCAGCTGGCCATCCGGGGCATAGCGCAGCACAGCCCCTTTTTCGGGAGCGGTCACTAATAAGCTCCCGTCGGGCGCCCACGCCATGTGCGGACCATCATAGGCGACACTGGGCGGGATGGACCAGACGCCCAGGCTGCCGCCCCAGCGGTCCACACGTTGCAGGCGCTGGTTGTACGCTTCGAGCACGTAGTAGCTGTCCTGTTCATCGCGCAGCACATCCGTTGGCTCGTGAAACTCGCCCGGCGCGCTGCCGTAGCTCCCCAGCTGGCCAATTGCGGTGCCTGCCTCGTTGAGGAAGACCAGGCGCGCTCCGCCAGTGTCTGCCACAATGATGGTGCCATCCGGCAACACGGTCATACCGCGCGGATGGAAAAACGCCGCATCCGGGCCGGCAATCCGACCGAGTGAGACACCTTCGGGAGTAAAGCGGTAGATCCAGCCGGGCAGCGAATCGAGCACCAGCAGCTCACCCCGCCTGGACACGCCGATTGCCGGTGTCGGCGACGTAGACCCTATCCCCAAGGACCGCCACATCACGTGGCTCGTTGAATTGGCCGGCAGCATCACCCGGGCCGCCCCAGGTGGTCAACCAGAGCAGCTCTAGCGGTGACCATGCACCGGTGGTCTCGGCTATGGGCGGTGGGGGAGGCGCCAGGCGGGCGCTGATCATACTGGGCCAGAGATAGGGAGTGGGGATGATCTCACGCTCTCCACCAGGCCGTTTCCAGTACAGGTGAATGCGCGAGCGCGCGGTCAGATCGCGGAAAGTCAGGCGCAATGTGTGTAAGCCAGACTGCAGAAAGAGAGCGCTCTCGCTGATCTGATCGGGAACTTGGGTGCGCACCACCAGCTGGCCGTCCAGGTAGAGCTCAGCGGCATCCACCGCGCGCACCCCAAACGTATAGGTGCCCTCATAGGGTATCTCGATCGCTCCACTCCATTCGACACTGTAAGGGCGCGGGAGAGGAGTCAAGTGGAAATAAACGTCCAGCCGCGGGTCAATGCGCTCGAACACCGGCTCGCCGGAGAAATTAGGATTGGCAAAATATCTCCCTAACAAGCCACGAGCAGCGACCGGCGTCCTGTAGAGCGCTTGTTGGGGTACCGTTTGCAGTGCCATGTCGCCGGGTGACTTCCACGCCAGATGTGCCCGTCCGTGAGCGCCTTCCATCCACAAGCGCAGGTTGTGGTTGCCCTGTGCCAGGAGGAGATCCACCGAGAGGGTGCGGGTGATCGCCCACTGCTGATCGTCCAACGTCAAGCTGGCGCGACCCGGGACCTCGAGCGCCAGCTGGTAGCGGCCGTATTGGGGTGCGTAGAGCACCCCGCTCAGCTCGCCGCTGAACGGGAGCTCCAGCGGGGCGTCCTCGGGCCAGCGGCCGTCTATGGTGAACCAGCGTTCCAATTTTAGAGGAGGCTGGCGCGTGTCGGCATCGCGCCAGTAGCGCATATCCAACCCTTGCACGCTGTGCACATCTTCCGGTTGCAACACGATCATCGTGACCACCACTGGATAGCCCGGTTCGCCCGGCAATTCGACGATCTGTGCATTGGGGTAGAGCTGGCGTGCCAGATTAACCACCCATGCCTCATCCGGGTGCACGAAATAAACCACCGGTCGATCGCCGGCCTCGCGCGCCGGGAGGGGGTCAGGCAGGGCCATAATCTTGCGCACGCTTGGCAGGCCCTCTGTCGAGGCTCGCTGTGGTGCCAAGAAGCGGATGGTGGGGTGGTCATACACAAGCGGTGAGAAGTAATAAATCGGGCGCGTGCCCAGTTCGGCGACTTTCATGCCGATGAGTGTCTCCGGCGTGGAAAAGGATTGCCACACCGCGATGTCGTTCGCCTGGCGCACGAAGTACATGTGGGCGTTGTCAACCGTGATGAGCCCCAATCCCAGAGCTACGGCGATCCAGCTCCAGCGTGGCTGGACGATCGCAGCGCTCCAGCGCAGTTCGCTCCACAGGGCGTCCAAGCTCAGCGCAATGAAATAAAGCGCAGCGGGGAGGGAGGCGATGGAACGCAACGACTGGGGTGCCTCGAAGTCGAGCGAGAAGATACCGCCGGCCAATCCGACAGGGAACAAGAGCAGGAAGAAACGGCTTGCGCGATCGCGGCGGGCTATGGCCAGCGCCAGACCCAGCACGAAGAGCACCCCGGAAAGGCGATCGAGTATGGGGGCGCCGGGCAGATTGTGTCGCCCATTGGGATCTCCGCGATAGTTGAACATCAGCACGTGCTTGCGGATGTTGTTGAGCAGGGCCGTGGCTAGGTCGGGATTCTCGCGGTTGGTGAAGATGGCAACGGTGCGGGTGCGTTGCCAGAAGACTACCGGGTGGGCGATGGCGAACTGCACCACCGGCGCCGTCGCCAGCCACACGGCGACCAGGAACAGTGTGCCAGGATATACACCGCGCAATGCTCTGCCGATGCGCTTGGGGCGGGAATCTCTGGCTTCCTCGATCTCTGAGTGTCGTTTTGCCTGTAGCGTCAGAAGCACGCCGCCGAATAATAAGAACGCCGCTGCGAAGAGACGAAAGGCGGTGTGAAAGCACAATCCTAACCCCAGTGCCAGGCCGGTGGCCGCCATCCATCTCGCTGATCGCAGTTGGCTGTGCCATGCGCGCACCGCGCAGAAGAGGGTCAGGAAGATAAAGAAGGGCACGTCGATGCTGTTCATAGCAATGCGGCTGAAGTTGACATCCCAACGTGCCGTGGCCACCAGGAAGGCGAGCAACAAGCCCCAGCGTCGACCGCGCAGGGCGTTTCCAAAAAGATAGGCGGCGATCACAGTGCCCACGCCGAAGGCGACGCTGACGGCGCGCAGTCCCCAAATCGTGTCGCCGAAGAGACGGGGTGATAGCGCGAAAAGGTAGAGATGGTGGGCGGGGTGGTTCATCGATTCCCAGAAGAGGGGGCGGAAGTTCGGGTCATCCCACACGAGGCGTGCCTCGATCCCTGCGACCGCTTCATCATACCAGACGCCGAAGGGCACCGAGTGAAAGCGATACAGGCGGAAGAAGAGCGCAAGGGCTAGGATGAGCAACAGCCATACATCCACCTTTGGCCATCCACGCCGGAGATCGGACGCGCGGCAAGGAGGTTGGGAGTCTTTGTCAGACCGAGCGACCCATCCTATCCCCACCATGAAGGTACCCCAGCTGGCCAGGTAGCATATCCAGCCCGCGGCGTTATCCAGGCGGCCAAAATGGAGCAAGGCCACGATAGACAGAATCATACTCAGCCCTGTAATCCCTGGGCCCAGATAACGCCTGGCGCTTTTCGCAGCACTGTGATCCGAATATCGGGAAAGGGGCAGCGCGCTGCCCTCAGGCGGACCAGCTTGGGTGGTGCGACTTGGGGGCGCTTGACGCAGCTGCCGGGCAAAGAGCAGGGCGGCAACGGCATAAAGCAGGAGGCCCTCCCACAGCCAGTTGTCCTGCAACAGCTCCTGTGCCATCCAACCCAGTGCCAGAGCGATAACGGCCCAGGCCAGGCGAGTCAGCGTGCGTCGCCGCGGCACGCTGTCCTGTGGGGGAGGAGGGGTAGATGCCATTCGAGGCAAGCTGAGGTCGTGCGACACAGCCGCTACTCTCTTATCGTTGGGGAATCGGATGATACGAACCCATCATAACAATATGTGGGAGGGTCGTCAACATGAATGGATCGGCAGGGTGTCTCAGAACTTGCTCTTTTCTGGGTCTCCTTCTATGATGAGCGCCGATGAGCACAGGCTATGTATACGACGAAATCTTCTTGAAACACACCATGCTGGGGCATCCGGAGAATCACCATCGCCTCGAAGCTGTTATGCAACGGCTGGTGTCCTCTGGGATTTTAGAACAATTGGTGTGCATACCGGCGCGTCCGGCCACGCGTGAGGAGCTGGAGCGCGCACATCGCCCAAGCTATGTGGATGCCGTGCGCGAGCTGGCAAGGCGTGGGGGCGGTTATCTCGATCTGGACACTTATGTTACCCCGGATACATTTGATGTGGCCGTGATGGCCGCCGGCGGCACCATCGAAGCGACCATCGCGGTGCTCAATGGTACGGTGCATAATGCGTTTGCCCTGGTGCGCCCTCCTGGACATCACGCGTTGCCGGAACACGGCATGGGCTTCTGCATCTTCGGCAATGTCGCTTTAGCTGCTCTGGCAGCGCGCCGGGCGCACGGACTGGAGCGCGTGGTGATTGTGGATTTTGACGTGCATCACGGGAATGGCACCCAAGCGATCGTCGCGGGCGACCCGGGAGTCGGATACATTTCTACTCATCAGTTTCCTCACTATCCGGGCAGCGGCGCCATGCACGAGATCGGCAGCGGCGCCACGCGAGGCAACTGGATCAATATGCCACTGACGGCGGGTGCTGGCGATCGCGCTTTTCAGGCGCTCTATGAACAAGTGGTGATCCCGGCGGCGCGTCGCTTCAGGCCCGAGCTGATCCTGGTTTCGGCTGGCTACGATGCCCATCACAGCGATCCATTGGCCGATCTGGCTCTCTCGTTGAGCGGTTACGCCTGGCTGGCGCGCACGCTGGTGGCTTTGGCCGAGGAACTGTGCCATGGTCGCATTGTCTTTGTGTTGGAGGGTGGTTACAACACCCAGGTGCTCGCTTGCGGCGTGCTCAATACCTTTTATGCCCTGTTGGGTGATGCGACGGTTGTGGATCCGCTGGGGCCTCCACCTCGTCCCGAACGGGATATCAGCGGGTATGTAGCGGAGCTGCGTCGGCTGCACAATCTGGACAGCTGAGCACGACAGTCGGAACTGCGCCAGTGTGACAAGGGGGTCAGCAACCTCGTGAATCTTTTGTCCCAGCTCTATTTAAGTGAATAGTTCGGCATAGTGGGAACCGTTATGGAAGAAGCTGTAATTATCGATGCGGTGCGTTCTCCCATTGGGCGTCACAACGGGGTGCTCTCAGGCATTCGCCCGGACGATCTGTTGGCCGAGGTGCTTCGGCAGTTGGTCGCACGGGTGGGCCTGGAGCCTGGTTTGATCGAAGACGTCTATGCTGGATGCGGCAACCAGGCGGGTGAGGATAACCGCGATGTGGCGCGCATGGCAGTTCTGCTGGCTGGATTCCCCAAAGAGGTGAGCGGCATCACCATCAATCGCAATTGTGCGTCCGGTCTGGAGGCAGTCAATCTCGCCGCCAAGTCCATCATCCTCGGCGAAGGGGATGTTTTCATCGGGGGTGGAGTGGAGAGCATGAGCCGTGCACCCTGGGCGGTGCCCAAGCCAGAGCGGGCACAACCCATCGGCCACTGGCAAATGTGGGATACCACGCTAGGTTGGCGGTTCAACAATCCGCGTATGGAAGCATTGTATCCCATCATCAGCTTGGGTGAAACTGCCGAGAACATCGCGCAGGAAATGGGCATCACGCGCGAGGAACAGGATGCCTTCGCTTTGGAGAGCCAGCGGCGCGCCGTGGCAGCGATGAACGCTGGTCGCTTTCGCGACGAGATTGTGCCCATCGCGGTGCCACAGCCCAAAGGCGCCCCTGTGGTGGTAGACACCGACGAGCATCCGCGTTGCAAGTACGTTGATGGGCGCTATGTGTTGGACACCAGCATGGAGCAACTGGCGGCGCTCAAACCCGTCTTTCGTGCCGGGGGAACGGTGACCGCCGGAAATTCGAGTGGCATCAATGATGGCGCCGCCGCTTTGCTCTTGATGAGCGCGCGCAAAGCGCGGGCGCTGGGGTTGCGGCCGCTGGTGCGCTGGGTGGGCTGCGCAGTGGCCGGCGTCGATCCAGGGGTGATGGGCTATGGCCCGCTCCCGGCGACGCGCAAATTGCTGTCACGGCTTGGTCTCTCGCTGGATGACATCGGTCTCATCGAGCTGAACGAGGCATTTGCCGCCCAAGCGTTGGCGGTGATGCGCCAACTGGGAATGCGCCATGAAATCACCAATGTCAATGGCGGCGCTATCGCGCTGGGCCATCCCATAGGTTGTTCCGGAGCACGCATTCTGACCACCCTGGTGCACGAGATGAAGCGGCGTGCACCCCATGAGCGCCGTCCTTACTATGGCTTGGCGACCATGTGCGTTGGGGTGGGCATGGGCGTTTCCACATTGGTAGAGTGGGTTGGCGACACATGACCCGCTGTGCGTAATGGATTGCTGTCTCCGGACGAGGCTGTTCTGCAAATAGAGGGCTCCTTCGTCTTTTCTCGTAGTCCCAACCAGAAGAGATCGCTCGTACGCTCATATTCTTGTTGCGGTTGTAGGCATCCGCTTTCGAAAGTGGGGTTTTTATGCACTTGTTCTCTCAGCCTCTTTCCAATTTTATGCATTCGTTATGCGGCGTTACCCCGGATACGGTCACGGAGCGCAACTGCCGCAACCTGATCATCAGCGGCAGCTGGGTGGGCTTGATCGAAGGGGGCATCATCACCTATCTGCCCGTGTTTCTGGCGCGATTAGGTGCCTCGCCTACGCTGATGAGCTTGCTCACCGCCGGCCAGTTTCTGGTGGGCACGATCACTTATATCCCTGGGGGCGCCTATGCAGAACGACACACGGATCAGGTGCGCCTGGCCAATATCAGCAGCATCCTCGCGCGTTCGTCTTACTTGTTTATCGCCCTGTTGCCTCTAGTTTTCGGAGAGGCCGTCTTGCCATCTTTGGCCGTGACGATCTGGACTTTGGCCGCTGTCCCCACAGCGGTGTTTGTGCCCTCGTTTTTCACTGTCATGCAGCAAGCGATCCCGGTACACATACGTGCCCAGTTCTTGGGGATCCGCTGGGCGATCATGACCATCATCTCTGCCGTTTCTATTCCGCTGTTCGGCCTGCTACTCGACCACATGCCATTCATCCTTGGCTATCAGGTCGTTTTTGCGTGCTCTTTTCTGGCCTCTGTGTTACATATGGTGCATTTCGGCCGGATACAAGTACCACCATTTGCCGCCCCCTTTAAAGAGGCACAGGTGAATCGCAACTGGCTAGAAGGGGTGCGGGTGTTCCTGCGTTCCTTTGCGGAAAGCCCTCTATTTGTACGCTATATCCTGGCCACCCTGGCTTTTCGCATCGCGCTCTATATACCCTACGCTCTGTTCAGCGTGTACTGGGTGCGCGATCTCCATGCCAGCGATACCATCATCGGGGTGCGCGGCGGGGTGGGATACGCCTTCCTCGCCCTGGGTTATGTGTTATGGGGGCGCTGGTCTCATCGCTGGGGAGACCGCATCGTGTTATTCCTCTCCGGTTTACTGTTCGGATTCTATCCCCTGTTGACCGTGACGATCCCTTCGATGGAATGGCTGCCTGTCGTGGCAGCCTTGTGGGGATTTGCCGGATCGGGGATGGATATTGGCCTGTTCGCGATGATGATGGCGCTGAGCCCTGAGGATAAACGCCCCCGCTTTGTGGCGGCCACCTATATGTTGAGCAGTTTTACCTCTTTTGTCGGTCCTTTACTGGGCGCTGCGTTGGCCGAGTCACTGGGTGTGCGTGCGTGTCTTTTGATCGGGGGTGGTTTGCAGCTGCTCAGCGCATTGTTTCTTTTATGGTTGCCCAGTCGTGAGGAAGTCCTGAAACAAAATCCCTGATAATGAGCCGGACGGGCAACTATTGAGCCGGAAGACTCTCCAACCACACTTGCAAGGTGTGGCCCACGCGCTGTAGACTTGTGGCGCTGACCTTATCGGCGGTGTCCTGAGTGGTGTGCCAATAGGGATAATCGAAGTCGATGATGTCCACAGCAGGGATGCCGCGCTGAGCAAATGGAAGATGATCATCGATGATGGTGTACTTGTACTGGGGGATGAAGTATTCCTCGTAGCCGAGCGACTGCGCCACCTTCCAGATTTCGGCAGCCAGCTCGGGGTGTGAGTTGTGTTCAAAGTGGATTTGTTGGTCGGTGTCGCCGATCATGTCTACGAGCACCATAGCTTCCGGCAGCCGGGTCAGCCGGCGTGCCATCTCCATCGCGCCCACCGAGAAAGGCCAGCCATCCAGTCGCCCGCGGTCCTCCGCATCGAAAAATGTGAGCCACACCTCGCGCTTGAGCGCAGAGCGATCGAGCACGCGCGCCAGCTCCAGCAGCACGGCCACGCCGCTGGCGCCATCGTTGGCCCCCAAGATGGGTTCATCCCGTTTGGCAGGGTCGGGGTCTTGCTCGGCCACCGGGCGTGTATCGTAATGCGCCCCGAGGATGATGACAGGTCCGGAGCCTCCTCTGCCGATGATGTTGCGTCCTTTGACACCCTTGTAGGTGAACTCCTGGGTGGTCACTTCCCAGCCGAATTCTTCCAGCTGATGTATGATGTAGTCCCCCGTTTTCCAGCCGGCTGTGGAGCCGACCGGGCGCGGTCCGAGCGCGAGCTGCTCCAACACAAACTGGTATGCCTGCGTACCGTCGAAACGGGGGGTGGCGCTTGCGGAGAGGGGCATTGTGACCTCAGTAACCGAGGCGGCCGAAAGGGAAACAACTGGCGTAAGAGTTAGGCCTGGCGTGAAGGTTCCCGTGGGAGCAGATGATGCTGCAGTACTGACGAGGGGTTCGGTTGCCGCAGGTCCTTGAGTGTTCACATCCGAGGAGTTTGGACCGGTGAAATTATCCGGCCATGCCAGGAAAAGCGCTATGGCGAGCGCTGCCAGACCCAATAATACCCATGCCACCGGATAGCGTGCCGGAGGCTTTTGAGAGGCGTCAGCCATCTATGTGCGCCCTTTCGTTTTGTCAGTCACGTTGCAGCGCCTGGGGAGGGCGCTTTCCCAACGTCACCGGCAGCCTTTGGGTTTCGCCGTCTCGGATGATGGTCAGCTCCACTTGTTGGCCCACGGTGCCTTTGCGGCCCAAGTATATCAGCACGTCGTCAAATCGACGCACCTCGGTATCGTCAATGCCGATGATGACATCGCCGCCGATGGTGACCGGTCGGCCAAACACCTCAATTTCGCGCGTGCCGCCGCGCAACCCGGCGTTGGCGGCCGGGCTGTCTTGTACTACTTCAATCACCAGAGCCCCTTTAGCTTGGGGCAGGTTCATGGCAGCGGCGATCTGCGGTACTACATCGGTGCCCCAGAAACCCAACCACGGATGATCATAAGAGCCTTTGGCGATCAGCTCCGGCACCACACGCCGGACCATATTGGAGGGGACGGCGAACCCAATCCCTAAGAAGCTTCGTTCGCCCAGGAGATTGATGTTGGGCACAATAGCCGTGTTGACCCCGATCACTTCACCTTGGGTATCATCAGCGGGTTGAGTCGGAGCTTGCCCGCAAGCACTG
>JASFBB010000362.1:0-3135 GCA_036172345.1 Anaerolineae bacterium | reverse complement strand
CACGGCCACCTCACCTTCGGGGATGTTCTTGGCGACCCACTCGCCGATGATGCTGCCCGACAGGTTGCAGTCCGCCTGGACGGTGCCCACCATCTTGTCCAGGATCTCCTCATTGTAGCCGAAGATGAGGAAGATAGGGATCTTCGCCTCGTAGGCCTTGTTGACACTGGCGGTCATCGCCGTGGAGCTGACCGACATCAACACGATGCCGTCCACCTTCTGGGTGATGGCGTCCTCGATGCTGGCCAGTTCGCGTTCGGCCTTCATATCGGAGATGTAGCCGAGGATCTCGACCCCCATCGCTTTGGCCATCATGGATGCGCCGTCGAAGCCGTACTTGTAGTAGGGTTCATTGGTGGGTCGGATGTAGGCGATCTTGAGGGGTGCAGCCGCGGCGGGCGCTTCGGTTGCGGCAGGCGCTTCCGTCGCGGCGGGTGCTTCGGTAGCGGGTGCTTCCGTGGCAGGTGCCTCGGTCGCCTTGGGGGCTTCGGTGGCGGGCGGTGCTGTGGCGGGCCCAGCGCAACCCCCGATAAGCATTGCAACAATCGTTACCAACGTGCCGAAAATGAGCAGAACGTTCTTATTGTTGATCCTCCTTTGGAGATCCTCTCTTGGAAAGGACTATTTCTCAAGTCTTACGAACAATCGGGCATTGGATGGTGAATGACTGAGGGTTGTCGGGATTTGTGCACCTCCCTTTCGTTGAGATTGGATGGGGATATCGCTCGATGGACAGGCGACCGAATACCACTTGGGTTCTATTACAGCATGCCCGCGAGGGGTTTGTCAATTGATGTGGGGTGGGGGCACCCGCTGCCATGGCAAGCTCGAGGCGCTGCACCATCACCACCGCCGCATCGGACGCCACTTCCAGGGTGATGGGGGTCTCGCCGGCAGGCAACGACAACGGGATGCGCTGCCCAACCGGCTGCTGCTGCAGCGCCAGCTCAGCCACCTCATCGTTCGCCGCGACGACGCGCAACCGCGCCGTCCCCGCGGCATATGCCTCGATCTCTAGGATCACCTCTCCCGCGGCCGGCATGTGCGCCTGCAGTGTCGCCCGCGGCGGGCGGATCGGACGCGCCGGCCGGCGACCGTCCCACGTGCGTTCACCCCAGCCCGCACCGAGCACCAGGTAGGGCAGCCACCGCGCCGGCACGTCGGGCCGCCGGAAGACCTTCAACCATTCATCATCCACCACGAGCGGCCACGCGCCAAACACGCGCTCGGCCAGCTCCAATGTCTGCGTGCGATACGTTCCTGGCGGCAGGTCGTGCTTATGCACGATCACGTAGCGCACATTTAAGTCCGCCAGCACGGTCTCGGCGAGCGCACTGGCGTCGCCGCTGTTGATGTCGGGCGCCAGGTAGCGGAAGGTCTGCAACACCGGCGTGCGCCACGCCGGCGCCAGGGGATTGGGTCGCGAGGTGTAGCCGGAGATCAGGGGCTTGCCGTGCACCGTCTGGAAGAGCAGGTTAGCGGGCCGATCCCACTCGTCCATGGGGATGTCCATGACGGCGAACGCGCCCGCCTCGCGTGCCAGTTGGTAGTGAAAAGGGTGCGTTTCGGGGAAAGAGACGGGATACGGCACGGCGAGATATTCCAACCCGATGACCCCGATCAGGGCAAGGGTGATCAGCCCGGGCAGCCCCTTTGATCGTTGGCTTCCACTGCGCGCCTCCGCTTTTTGCAGCAGCCATGCGCTGCCCAGCGCCGCCAGCACGCCCAAAGCCAGCATCACCACCACGGAGAAGCGGCTCACCGAGCGCGCGACGCGCAACAGCGGCACCAGTTGATGGAGCAGCAGGTAGGGCAGCGGGAGCGGGCCGATGGCGCCGAAGCGGGTCGTGCCCCCAATGTGCAGCCATGGCCCCAGCGCCAGGATGGCGAAGAGCAGCGCGGCAACGCCCCACAGCGCCGCCCTCCGCCGGTAGCCCAGCAGGGCGATGAGCGCCAGCGCCAGCACGCTGTAGCCGACGAACACGGTGCGCTCGGAGAGGCTGGCGGTGAAGCGCTCGGCCCAGGTAGCCACCCATGCCCCCCACCAGGGATGCAGCGTGGAAGGAGTGAGGAAGGCGCTCAGGTCGGCGGAGAGGCGTTCCACGCTCTCCGCGGGCGGCACCATATAGTCGCTGCGCAGCGTCTCTTGCACCATCGGGATCCACAACACGGCGGTGGCGAGCAGGAAGAACAGGCCAGTCATGGCCATGGCGACGCTCGCTCTGGCCGCGGCGGCGCGGGTGCGCTGCCGCGCTACCGCCCACGCCCAGAAGAGCAGGCTCAGCAAGGCCATATAGAAAGCGTAATACCAGTCGCACAGCGCCACCAGCACCAGCAGCAAAGCTGCCAATGCGGAGTAGGACAGCGTGCTTCCCAGCCAACGGCCTTGCGCCTGGACGACGCGGCGCAGCAACATCAGCACCACCAGCGCGTAGAAGGGCAGCCATTCCAGCGAGATGAGCTGCATATGCCCCAGCAGGTGTGCCATGTGATAGGGCGAGAAGACGAACACAAAGCCGCTCACAAAGGCGGCCAGGTGTCTCAAGAACGCGGGACATCCTGCCGGCAGGAGCCAAAGCGCCAGCAGATAGCTGCCGTATCCGCCCACGACGAAGCTGAAGAGCGCCGCGCTGTTATAGGCCACCAGCGCGCCGGCGTTGAGCGTCAGCGGCAGGAAGGTCAGGCCGTTGAAGATGTTCAGCGTGTGAAAGTGGAGATACACCCCGGCGGGGTAGTCCAGCAGACGGGTGAAATAGGGGTTGCTGCCCTCGACCAGCAAGGCACGTTTCACCCACCACAAGTTCCAGACGTTCTGCCAGCCGTCGAAGCCATCGCCCGGAATGGCGCGCGTGAACTCACGGATGAGGGGATAGGTGAGCACCAATGTCAGCGCCAGATAGCTGCACAGGGCAAACAGATGGGGGATGAAACGTGTTGGGCCGGGGCGCCGCTCATCAGTTCGGATGGTCACAGCCTCTGTCCATCTAGATCACGGGAACTGTCCATCCCCGCGGCACGTCTTCTCTTTATAGAGGCTTGCAAGCGTGTTGCGGGGTAGGATGGATTATACCGCATCCGCGTGTAGGGAAAAATGTGGCGAGGAGGTGGCTGTAGGGGCGCACGGCCGTGCGCCCC
>JASFBB010000361.1:0-9823 GCA_036172345.1 Anaerolineae bacterium | reverse complement strand
CCGTCATCACCCGCCTCCGCTGGCCGTCTGATTGTGATTCGGTGTTGCCATCCCATTCGGTTTCCGTTCTCGGTTGCACCGATGTCATCGTCAATAGCCCGGATGCCATGAGTGCAGATGCTGGAGAAATCCAACGCATCCGCCACGAATGCACTAAGCTGGTGCCGGTCACCCGCGACCTGCGCTGGTTACGCACATGGACCGGCGTGCGCGCCCTTCATCCCGCGGCTCCCACAGCGGGGGATACAGCGGTTGGCCTGAGTCGCACGCATGTTATCGTGGACCATGAGGTGGCGGACGGGGTCTCCGGCTTCATCTCGATCATTGGGGGCAAGTGGACGACTCATCGCTTGATCGCCGAACAGGTCGCGGACCTGGTGTGCCGTAAGCTCAATGTGGTACGTCCCTGTCGGACACACCTGGAGCCGTTGCCCGGCATGTCCGAGCGCCATTATCACTGGCATGGCGCTCCCCTTGCTTATGCCGAAGCAAGCGAGATGAGCGACGACTTGTTGTGTGAGTGTGAGATGATTGCTCGGAGCGAGGTTGAGAGGAGACTGGCTGATGCGGACGTCCACAGTCTGGACGATCTACGCCGTGCCACCCGGTTGGGAATGGGGCCATGCCAAGGGGGTTTCTGTTCCTACCGAGCCGCGGGCACATATCACCGACTTCGTCCTCAGAACGACCGAGACGCAACCGCGCACCTGTTGGCCTTTCTTCAAGAGCGCTGGCGGGGCATCCGGCCGGTTGCATCAAGGTACCAAGCGCGCCAGATGCGCCTCAACGAGATGATCTACCGAAACCTACTATGCGCTGATCGACTGATAGTGATGTCCGATTGCAATGGCATGCAGCCGTTTGCGGACATGCACGGATCGGTCGGTGGCATCATGTGTGGTACTCGGCATTGATCTCGATGTATTTATACGAGAGATCGCACGTCCATATGGTAGCCTCACCTGAACCCAACCCCAGGTCGACGCGGATAGTGACTTCCGGTTGCCGGAGCACTGCGCGCGCTGCATGGACATCAAAGTCCAAAGGGGTCCCGGCGGCGACCAGCTGGATCGGGCCCAGCCAGAGATTAGCACGCTGTGGATTCACATAAGCGCCGCTGCGTCCCACTGCTGCCAAAATCCGTCCCCAATTGGGGTCTGCGCCGAAGATAGCCGTCTTCACTAAAGGGGATGTGGCAATTGCTTTGGCCGCTCGCTCCGCATCGGACTCACTGACAGCGCCATTTATGATAACTTCCACCAAGTGTGTGGCACCCTCTCCGTCGCGCGCGATCTGCCTTGCCAATGATATGCACACCTCATTCAGCGCTGTCTGGAAGAGGCGATAAGCTTCGCCGTTGGGCTTGATCTCAGCAGCCTTCTCCTGGCCAGAGGCGAGCAACAGCACAGTGTCGTTAGTGCTCGTATCTCCATCCACGGTGATGCGATTGAAACTGAGCGCCACGGCCTCATCCAAGACATCTTGTAGCACTCCCGCAGATATATGCACATCACTTGCAATGAGACAGAGCATCGTGGCGTGCGGATGTGGTGCTTTTCCAGTTGATCCCGGCCGTGCCAGTGCCGGGTGTATCATGCCGCTGCCTTTGGCCATCCCGCCGATTGAAAAGCGGTAGCTTCTCGTATCGACGCATACAAAAGCCTCTTTAGGCACCAAATCGGTGGTCATGATAGCGCGCGCTGCAGCGGCACCTCCAGACGGGGAGAGAAATTGAACCGCTGTGCGGATGCCTTGTTCCACCTTATCCATCGGCAGACGATGTCCGATGACTCCGGTGCTCATCACCAACACGGTGTCGCGTGGCAATCCCAGGACGTCCTCTGTAAGGCGAGCCATCCGTTCAGCATCGTGCAGCCCCGCCTCCCCGGTGCATGCATTGGCATTGCCAGCGTTAGCCACAACGGCTCGGATCAAAGGGGGGTGTTTGCGGGCAAGCAGGGCTTCATCATATAGAACGGGTGCTGCGCGAAAGACGTTCGTGGTGAAGACCCCTGCAGCCGTGGCAGGATGATCGCTTACCACCAAAGCTAAGTCAAGCTGACTGCTTTGTTTCAAACCGCAGGCAACGCCCGCAGCACGATATCCTGGTATACGGGTGATGGCGCCGGGAGACGTGTCGACTTGCATCGCGAACCCCCTTAACTTCCTAGTTGGATGTCAACCATATGTTAGATCGAATTCGATATCACCTTATTAGACGCCGGCCCGCCAGCCACGAGCCGCGCGCGGCGGCGATCCAATCGCGCACGCCCTGAAAGACAGGCACACCTTTCGCTTCAAGCGCTTGTGACATCTGTATAGTGTAAGGCCCTCCCAGCGTCCCCACTAGGATCGGTTTGTCATAGCGATGGTTCAAGTGGCCCAGCCGCTGGACGATGTCCTCCTCCAAAGGTGTGTCCTGGAAGACAAACCAGGGCATTACAATATCCACGTTTTCATCCTGCAGCAGAGTCTCAATGCCCACCTCATAGTCCACCGCTGTTCCGGAACCAGTGACGTCAACCGGGTTCTGGACGATATAATAAGGCGGATAGGCTTGGCGCAGCCGCGCGAGCGATTCGGAGCTCAGCTCGGGTATCTCCAGTCCGTTAGGTTTCAACAGATCAATGCCTTGCACCATAGTGCCGGCACCGTTGCTGATCATAGCCACACGGTTGCCTTTCGCCAGTGGTTGCATCGCCAATGCCTTGGTCACCGCTAACAACTCTTCGATGCTATCCACCGGCACCACGCCGGCTTGTCGGAAGGCGCCCAGCGCCACACCATAAGAACCCCCAAAGAAGCCGGTGTGTGAGATAGAAGCACGTGCGGCTCGCTCGGTACGTCCTACCTTGAAGATGATCACTGGCTTCTTGCGGGTTACTCGGCGTGCTGCTTCCAAAAATTTGCGCCCGTCTTCGAATCCTTCTACGTACATCGCGATCAAGCTGGTTTGGGGATCCTCTGCCAGATAGGTCAGCAAGTCCGCTTCATCCACATCGGCACGATTGCCATAGCTGACGAACTTGCTGAAACCTAAGTCTGCGGCTAGCTCCAGAAACGGGATGCCCACTGCACCTGACTGGGTGATCATCGCGATGCTGCCAGGTCGTGGGCGTACCATACGCTGCTGGATCTGGAAGAAGGTGTCCAGCCGCGTATAACCGTCGAAAACCCCGATGCAGTTGGGGCCGATCACACGTACTCCCAGCTCACGTGCTAACTGACGCACTTCCGCTTCCAATGCTGCCCTCTCACCTCCTAGCTCCTTGCCGCCGCCGGAGATCACCACGAGATTATGGATCCCCTTAGCGGAACAAGTGCGGATGATCTCAGGTACTAGGCGCAACTCCACAGCAGCCACGACCAATTCGATATCATCCGGCGCCTCCTGGAGTGTCGGGTACGTCTTGGCACCCATAATCTCGTTGCGTGTGGGATTAATCGGATAGACTTTGCCGCGATAGTCGTAGTTGAGCAAGCTGTCCAGCACGGCATTGCCCACCCGACCAGGTGTCGCGGATGCCCCCACCAGTGCCACGCTGCTCGCCTTGAAGAAGTTATCCAGATAGGCTGTATTAGGCTGTGCCCGTTGCAGTGTCGGCCTGGATTCTGGGTGCCAGATCATCTTGCAATCCAGGACACGGTGTTGATCGCCCCACACCACGATTGGGTTGAAGTCCGCCGACTGCAGACGACCAGCTAAATCTTCTCCCATACGAGCGGCATTCATCAGCAGCTCGATCAGCATCTCCTCAGAGACAGGCTGTCGGCCACGGTAGCCTTGCAATACGGCGTAGCCTTGAATCTCGCGGATCATCTGGCTCGCGTCGTCGCGCTCGATGGGTAATACCCGGAAGCTCACATCCCGCAATACCTCGGTGAACACGCCCCCCAATCCAAACATGATCACCGGGCCAAACTGAGCATCGTCCAGTAGACCTATGATGATCTCCGTGCCACCGGCCACCATCTCCTGAACTTCAACGCCTTCAAGACGTGCTTGGGGAAACGCTACCCGTGCCGCGGAGACAATACGGTCAAAGGCTTGGCGCACCTGATCCACGCTGCTCAGATTAAGTATCACCCCGCCGATGTCCGTCTTGTGGACGATGTCCGGGGAGGCCACCTTTAACGCGACTGGGAAGCCGATCTCCTTCGCTGCGTGGACTGCTTCTTGGATCGTGGTCACGAGGATGCTGCGTGGAGATTGAAAGCCATATTGACGGTACATAGAATGTGCCCGCTCCACTTCGATATGATTGATAGGACCAAATGAATGCGCGCGATTATACCATAGGGATCCTTGGCAACCAAGCGAGGACAGAGGTAACGTAATACGCTCTGGGTGATCTCAAAGATCTTCCCATCGTCAGGTTCCAGGAATATAATGGTGCGTGCTATGACTTGTGATGGACTTGTAGCAAACCTTGGGTGATGGATCGAGCGGTATTTCTCTTTCAGGATACTATACTCGTTGGGAATCGAGCCCATCTTCGCGATGTTTCTGAGGTCGAACTGCCTCCCGAGACGATTCTCGGGTTACGCATGCTTCAAAAAAGTCATGAGATATTTGTTTTTATGAGCTATCCTGACGAAGCGGATGAAACGGCCACTGCAGTAGAAGTAGAGCGATTGCAGAAGCACGTCCTCAATCTGCTTGCCCAATACGGTGTTCATATTAAATGCCTTCCTCTTTCTCCATATCGGGGAACAGAAGATGGAGTGCGCCTTAAATCACCATTTTCCTCCTTGAGCAAGGTTGCTGAAGAGTATAGAATAGATTTGCCCAACTCCTTTATGATCAGTGATCATTTGGGTGACGTAGAGCGTGCCATCGGGGCCGGTGTACAGGGTATTTACATCGTGAGCGAGCGCGGAGCTCAACCCCAATCAGCGATGCCCCCCAATTGTCTCCTCGCCGCCGACATTTGGGATGCAGCACTATCGTTGATGGAGAAGAACTTGTCTCGACATCGAGAGGAAATCCTGCCAGATATAGAACGCGCTGCCGTGATCTTAAAGAGCGGCGGGGTGGTGGCATTCCCCACAGAAACCGTCTATGGGCTTGGGGCGAACGCCCTTGATCCTATAGCTGTAGCACGTGTTTTTGAGATTAAGGGCCGTCCTCATTTTGATCCCTTAATTGTGCACCTAGCTGCGCTGCGCCAGATGAGAGACCTTGTGACAAGGCTTCCCGAGCAAGCTCAGGCATTGATGCGCTTCTTCTGGCCGGGTCCGTTGACCCTCGTGCTCCCGAAAAGCGACCTTGTTCCGGACATTGTCACTGCGGGGTTGCCAACGGTGGCAATTCGGATGCCGGACCACCCGATTGCACTCGCCCTGATCCGCAAGTCGGGTGTTCCAATAGCAGCTCCGAGTGCTAACCTTTTTGGGCATGTCAGTCCCACGACAGCCGACCACGTGCGCCAACAATTGGGTGATAGGGTTGACATGGTGTTGGATGGCGGCCGTTGTCCTGTCGGAGTCGAGTCCACCGTAATATCCATCTTGAACGGCACCGTCACACTGCTCCGGCCAGGTGGTACACCGCTCGAGGAAATTGAACGTATGGTCGGCCCTGTACAACGCCACCCAGAGAGGCAGACAATTCCTGTCTCTCCTGGACAATTACCCCATCATTATGCGCCACGAACACCCTTGCTGCTCAAAGGTCAAAACCTTCCAGAGAGTGCGTTGCGACGTGGACTACTATCGTTCACCATTCCCGCCAGCACGGAAGGTTTTGTTGCTGTCGAGGTGCTCTCGACCACAGGCGACCTGCGCGAAGCGGCAGCCAATTTGTTTGCCGCGCTCCATCGATTGGATACTATGCAACTGGATGTTATTGTAGCTGAGCTCGTTCCCGAAATTGGTCTTGGGCTGGCGATCAACGATCGTCTGCGTCGCGCTGCCCAAAAGTGAGGTAACCGCCGCTCGACAGATGGCGTTGCAGAATAATGTTTTGCTGCTGACGCATTCTTGCTAAATCGGGGAAGAACGATATGAAAGCCTTGGTAAAACCCTATGGCAAAGTGGGTCTGTGCTATGTTACCGACGCCCCTATCCCTGAGATAGGCCCACATGATGTTCTGGTGCGAGTCCTAGCCGCTTCAATCTGTGGGAGCGATCTGCACATTTATGATGATGATCCCGTCTTCCGCGAACGTATTCCCGATGGCATGGTAGTGGGCCATGAGTTCTGTGGCCGTGTTGAGCAGATAGGAGAACAGGTGACCACCGCCGCTGTGGGCGACATTGTCGCAGTCGAAAGCCATGTCGTGTGTGGCACCTGCTACTACTGTCTAAATGGGGTACCACACTTGTGCCAAGAAATGGCTGGCATCGGGTTTGATCGTCCAGGGTGCTTTGCTGAGTACATCGCTGTGCCTGCTGAAAATGTCTTTCTCAAGCCTCACCCTCTTTCCATTGAAGTGGCTGCTTTTATAGAGCCCTTCGGGAACGCATTAGATACAGCGCAATGTGTTGATCTCTTTGGCAAAACTGTGTTGATCACCGGTTTGGGTCCTCAGGGGCTGATGGCGCTCGCTATTGCGCGCGTCGCAGGGGCGCGATGTGTTATCGGAAGCGAAGTTCATCCTTATCGCCGTCAAATGGCCCAGCAGGTGCTGTCATTGCATACCGATGCACGACGCTCCACACGGGATGCGATACTGGATGCGACGCAACCTGACCTCGCCGAGCAGATCTTCGAGATAACCGATGGACTGGGTGCGGATGTGGTATTGGAGATGTCTGGACATCCCTCTGCCATTACTCTGGCCGGAACCGTCTTGAAAAACAACGGGCACTTGGTGGCACTCGGTCTACCAGCTCAGCCGGTTGAGTTTGATTGGTCCAATCATCTCGTGTTGAAAGGGGCGACTTTGCATGGGATCTACGGCCGCCATCTTTACCAGACGTGGTTCACTGCGTGTGAATTGCTCGCCTCACGCGCGGTGCAGCTGGAACCGCTTATTACCCATCGCTTGCCTCTGGAACAATTCGAGGAAGGATTTCACTTGCTCAAGGAAGGTCAGGCGGTCAAAGTTGTGTTATACCCCAATGGAATCCCAATCGAGGGGAGCCAGCAATGAACGAGAACGTCAATATCCTTGTCGTGGAGGATAGCCCAAGCTGGTGTGCTATCTACCAGGAGATGCTCAGCGAGGCAGGCTACTCAGTCTATGTAGCCGCTAATCTGACGCAAGCACTCGAAAGCCTAGATCGGCGGTTCTTTCACGTCGTCATCGTCGACATCCGCTTGGACGACCTGGACCGAGACAACGTGCAAGGCATCCAGGTGTTACAACGCGTTTGGGAGCTGTATGAGGGCACCATGGCCATCGTCTCGTCCGCTTATGCCACAGCTGACATGCTGCCCACTTTTATGTCCTACGGAGTCTTCGACTTTGTTGCCAAGCGCGCGACCAGTCCCGACGATCTGGCACGTCAATATCGATCGGCAGCGTTCATCCGTGGCACAATTGATAAAACAGGTTCGTTGGACGAGAGCCTTAGGCGGATCGAACAAGCCGTGCTTGAGGCGCGACGTATTGCCACGCGTCAAAAGTGGCTAGTGTCGCCTTTTCGCGTTTTCAAAGGACTCAACGGACGTGATGTACAGATGTTGCTCAAAGGCGCCGGCATAGTAGAACTACGGCCCTTCTTGGGCAAATTCAGCCGACCTCTCTATCCTTGGCTACACGGAACAAATGACACCCTGGTTATTCGCGATGAGACGCGCAGGGTGCTGGCATTGGAAAGCTACCTGTGGAGTCGCGCGCTGGGTGAACCCGTAGTGATACGCCTGGGACGCCGAGAGCTCTTTGCTTGCTCACTGGAACGGGCGCCTTTTGGTGCTGGATGGCATGGCGCCCAGGTAGGCGAGCCCATCACCCACCTTACCTCTTCCCATTTTGAGGGAGCGGTGTGTCCCGTCCTGAATAAGTCATTCGCCGACGCGTTTCATCCTCCAGTCCCGCGGCGTGTGAGCCGGAGCGGTTCATGTTAGAGAGCCAGGACCTGATTCGCATCAGCCAGAATTTGATGCGCGAGTTGCTTAAGCCTCAGATCGACTTGGTGCGCTTTTTCCAGTATGTGTTGGATCAGACGTTGGATGTGTTGGAGTTCGACGTTGGCTGGATGTTACTCAAAGAGGGGGATTGGTTGCGCATCGTAGCTGCAGATCATCAGCATAGCGACGATGTGGGGCGCATCTTTCTGATCACCGACTGCTTGAGTGGCCTTAGCATGCTGCACAAAGGTCCCATTAACGTGCCTGACCTAAACGCTATGCCTGAAGAGTGGCGACGCATTTATAAGGCTCCGACAGGCGAGGGAATGCAGAGTGAGCTGGTGATTCCGCTGCTCATTGGCGATGAGGCGATTGGAGCATTCAACATAGAAAGTTGTCGTAAAAATGCTTTCACGGTCCATCATATCGAAGCACTTAGCTTGCTCAGCGGTCAGGTAGCTGCTGCCATAGCACTAGCGCGCTCGCGTCAAGAAGCGGCAGCGCTAAGCAGCGTGGGACTTGATCTCTCGCGTCAAACCGACCTAGATGAAGTGCTGCATTCGGTGTTGACCCACGCTCTGAGGCTCGTACAAGGTCGTTTTGGCCAGGTGTTGTTGCGCCATGGAGACGTTCTGACCGTGCGCTTTACCACCAATCAGCCTCCCGAAGACCTGAACTTGACAGTGGATATCAACGATAGCGTTTGCGGTTTAGCCATCCAGCATCTCAAGCCTGTTATTGTACCCGATGTGACCCGACCAGATTACCTGGTTGTGCACGCCAAGGTGGGTGAAACCGGTTGGACGAGTGAGCTGATACCTCATCGCACTGAACGACCCCGTTACAAACGTGCACTCGAAGCGGATAAGGCCAGTATCTGTGCGGAATTTGCTGTGCCGATCCACCGCGAAGGGGGTATTATCGGGATCCTAAATGTCGAGACCCCCCGCCTCTGTGGTTTCAGCGAAGAACAGCGAGGATGTCTACTGGCTCTGGTAGAGGATCGGTCGGAAGAGCTGGCGGAGGCATTGACTCATCTCGACCGACCCCGGCTGTTAGAGCTGTTACGTGAAGCTCTGGCATGTGTGGATACCTCATTTGGTCAAGTGCTGCGGCCGGAAGGAGACGATCTAGTCATCGAGCAAACCACTGGCAACGAGCGTGTTGGCACACGTGTTCCTCTACGTCATTCGGTCACAGGACGGGCTTTACGCACCAGGGCACCCGTTTATGTGCCTGACGTGGCGCGTGATCCAGATTATCAGCGTTATCTAGGCGAAGAGATGAAGAGCGAACTGGCTGTGCCGTTAGTTGTCGGTGATGAGGCATTAGGAGTGCTCAATATCGAGAGTGCTGTGTTGGGCGCTTTTACTGTCGATCATGCCCGCATTCTGGAGGCATTTGCTAATCAAGCTGCTGTAGCGATCGATCGTGCACGTCGCTCTGAGAGCCAGAAATTAGCCGAGTTAGGTGGGTTGGCAGGCGACATTGTGCACCGTCTCAACAATCCACTAGGGGCCATAAGCATGCAGATTGAGCTGCTTAAGCACAAGGACTTTTATCAACAGCTGCTGGCGCAGTATCCCTATGTAGAACGCTTTCTTGAGCGTATCGAGTCAGATCTAAACCACGCTAAGGCGACGATTCGGGAGCTGCGCTCTGCTCTCAAGACGCCAGCCCCTCCTTTACGAGGAATGCCCCTGATGGAAGCAATCCGCCAGGGTTTGGAGCGCGCCGAGCTGCCCGAGACGATCCAGCTTCAGCTCTTCTTCCCGGATAAAGAAGTGTATGTGATGGCACACGAAC
>JASFBB010000360.1:0-8631 GCA_036172345.1 Anaerolineae bacterium | reverse complement strand
AGAGGACACTGGCTGATCCACCGACAGCCTTATGGCTTATTGAGGTATAAGAAAGCTTCTACCGGGCGAATTGTAGCATTAAGCTGAGCTGCGAGCAAAGAGGAGTTAAAAAGGTGCACGTTCAAAGTGGTGAACCGCATTATCCGCCGATGATGAGCTTGACCGGATTCAACCATTACTATCCTCAAGCATACTCACTGGAGCGACCTCTCTATCTCCACTGTAGCCAGTAATACAGCATCTCCGATCTCTTGCCCATGTTCTCCCACGACCAACAAGCGCTCCATAGTAATGGGATCGTACACTCCCCAAAGTGAGCGGATACCGCCCGATCGGCATTTCATAAGGGACAACCAGGCGAAATTGCCCTTTTGCCCCCTGTCCCGCACGCCAGAGCGAGGTCGGAAGGCGACACGCAGGATCATCATCCTGTTGCGCCCAGACAGGATTTTCACCCAAGTGCACAAAAGCGCGATAGACATTCCCGGACGGGTGGACACCATGCCAGTATACCCACAATATCAGCGTGTCGCCTGGAGTCATTCTGATCACTCCTGCGGCAGGGCGTGGTTGCACACGATAAACCGATCAATGTGGCCAGCGTTGCAAAACGATAGTTTGTCTGCACCATCTCATCTCTGCCGAACGCGCTGAAGTGCTCCAATGTCGCCATTTCATCAAAGCGCGGAGATAACTCCTCCAGCTTGAGGGTGTTGAAAAACATTTTAGTTACCTTCTTTATTGGCCTATTTTCCTAATAAAATCTGAGTTGCCAAGAGACTTTTTCAACACCCTCCAGCTTGTACCTTGTTTAACAAGAAAATCACAGATTGATATCCGAGGATTAACCCTAAACATGCAGAACCGGCCAATGCTAATAATATCCGCGTATGCCGGGGTGTCCAGCCCCACACAGATACAGCACCCACACTGGCCAACACGGCCAACCCCGGATATATCACATATATGGGCGTACCCGGAGCCCGTACCAGGAACGTGTATGCGAGTGCCGGCCCAATCCTTCGTTGATCGACCCCGTCAGCAGCCAAAACGCCAGCGGCACTAACATCTGGGGAGATCCTTTACGGTGCAGAAAAACAGCATATCCTTCACCCTTGCTGACCGTACAGCGAGGCTGGGCACTTCCACTTCATCTTATGAAATTTTCATGAAATTCCGCATAACCCAACTGGATAAAACGCATCGCTGCTGCGATCGCGAGCATCCCTGCTAGCATAAGCCCTGTCTGGGCCGAGGGCCACGAAAGTGGCGATAGCTTGCGCCGATGGGCGAAGATCCAAGTAGGCAAAGTAACAACAGCGCTAATCGCGATCGGATGCCATCCCATGAGAGGGATATTGAGATAGGCCAGATAAAGCAGAGCAAGGCTGACCAAAGTGAATCTCAGTCCACACGCTAGGATAACACGACCGATCACATCAGAAGGAGTGGCCGACAGAGCCTTCAGGCAGAGCCAACCCGGGCAAAAACCAAAGAACCAGGAATGCGGCAAGAGCACACCCGACGAGGTAGTCGCTTGTTGCCAATATTAACGCGGATATGCACCCCAGCCAGATCGGCCACCAACGCCGACTCACCAGGCGTATAAGTGCTCTATGCCACATAGAATGAGACGTGGAGTCTATGCAAGAAGGGTTAGCTGGAATACCCTAACTCGCGCAGAACGGCTTGGGTCACGATGTGTATCAACTCCGTTTGGGTGTTTGCATCACTCTCAGAGAGCTCTTCCCCTGTCCTGGCGAGCTGCGCTGAAGGATTTTGGACTGGACATACACCACAGATGCGACAAAATTCCACTTCCTCGCCCGGGCGTGCCAACCCCATTTTGCGTCGCTGTTCCAGGAGCTTTTCCACTTGAGCAGGGGGCAAAGGCTCTCCCCGACCCAGCTGCTCGAGAATCATGGTGATCTTGGCAATCTGCTCAATGGCCTCCAGACGCATGTAGGCCTCCAGCAAGCATCTGCCCACCGTGAGCACACCGTGTCGCTGCAGAACGATGCCATCGTGGCCGACGATCAGCTCACGAATAGCCGACACGTTTTCCAGGCTGGCCGGCGTTGCATATTGGGTGGTGGGGATCAAGCCCACGTTCACAATTACTTCCGGGAGCATACAATTCGCCAAAGAGATGCCAGCAATGCTCAACGCCACTGTGGTCGGCGGGTGTGCGTGCACCACTGCCTGGACATCGGGACGTTGGCGATACGCCTCTAAGTGCATAAACACCTCACTGGTGGGCACCAGGTCGCGATTGGCTGCCGTCGCCTGGCCCACCTTGCGGCCCTCCATATCCACAATGATCATCTGATCCGGGGACATCATCCCCTTGCAGAGGCCACTGGGGGTACATAGAACGTGGTTTTCATCCATCCGCGCGGAGAGGTTGCCGTCATTGGCTACAACGTAGCCGCGCTCATACATCAGGCGGCCAATCCGCACCATTTCTTCGCGCAGGGTGTATTCGTGGTTCCACTCAGAACATTCGGCGTACATGGAAAAGGACAGCCCTGTAAAACTCGTTGACGGCCCAGGATCAGGCCAGATAGTACGGACGCGAGGTTATAGCGACATCTACATTGGACATCATCAACAAGCGCTGCAGATGCCGTATTGCGCGATCATCATAAGCGCGCTCACCACATACATCACACACAACCGCGGGCACCCGATTAACTACTAAGAGACTATCGCCCAACCACCGAACATAGCTCATCATGCGTGGTTGTAGCCGGCCTATATGGCAGACGGGGCATATTGGTTTCATAAACTCGCCTATTCCTTGCTGGACTGACGATCAGAGCCCAACAATGTCCCCAACCAGTAGAACAAGGTAGTGGTCGAAGTGGGCGCATCACGCGTGATCAATCCCCACGAGCTGGGCGGCCAGTAGGATATCCACGCTCGGCCCACAATATTAGCACGCGGTAGCATACCCCACATATGGGAATCACTTGAACTATCGCGGTTATCCCCCAGGACAAAATACTCATCCGGACCTATGCGTCGTGGCTCCATCGAATAGGAACCCCGACGCACCGTATAAGGCTCCCCGAGTGGCTTGTTGTCAATGAAAACCTGTCCATTGCGAATCTCAACCAACTGACCTGGCAAACCGATGATGCGCTTGACATAGTCCTCACCGGGTCGGTTGGGCGGCTCAAATACGACGACATCGCCCACCTGAGGATCGCCGAAACGATAGCTCACCTTATCAATGATAAGATACTGCCCGTTGTGCAAGTTCGGTTCCATGCTGGTGCCCACTACCCGGAAATTGCGTACAAGCGCCTGGATCACGAAGAAGATGATCAGCGTCAGTACAATGGTTTCTAGGATTTCCCCTACAACGCCGCGTACGCTCTTTGTGCCGGCAGGCTGGACTTCCTGGGCAATGGCTATATCACCAGCTTCTGCTTGCACGGCGGGCACATACGGGTTCGGCGATGGATTATCTCTCCCTTTTTCCTCCGAGAAGCTGCTCAACGTCATCCCTCGCTCACGACACAATACTTTTCACGAGATTATAGTATGGTCACAACTGACGGGCAAAACCCTTTCGTGAAAAATCGGCTCTATGTCCAAAAAGACATTCACGGCCACCGAAGGTGACGCGGATAGTGGTTTTTGACGATCGTTCCAACCCGCTTACCCCACCCTAAGGCATATCCCTCATAAGCAACCAATACCCAACCTTCAGGACCGGGGTCTGATAGGGGCTGGCCCTGCAGATAAGAGATCGCTGCGGAAATGTCGCCCCCTAAATCCACAAAGCGTCGCACATCCGCACAATGCAGCACCATTGCTAAGGCGTGGGAGGGGACGAATCGGTCACGCATAACGCTGCCCAAGAGCCAGCCAGCGCGCACAACACGCAATCCTTTCCACTCCATAGGGGATATAGGCGACCAGAAAAATTGTTGCCTGGCCATATACCAACCCGAATCCGGCAGCTCCTTTGTCGAGAGCACATCATTCCAGAATGCTTCGACCGGACGATTGATCTTGCTGGGCAACGCCGCGTTATAAGCCGCGAAGCGCGGACGTTCTGCAGCACCCTCACGTTCTAACACCGCAATAAAATGGCCTTCACCGACCGTGAGATGGGGCCAAAGACGCACGCAGCGCTCCAAGGGCAACCCACGCGCCAGATCAGCTGCGATCCAGTCCGGCCGCCCAGGACTGAAGCCGGGCAAACGTGGCGGCTCAACAAGGCGATAGTCTCCTCGCGCACGAAGGAAACGGGCCACGACCGCCTCATTCTCCTCAGGCGCAAAGGTACAGGTCGAATAAACCAGCCGTCCACCCTCCTGCACCAACTCTGCCGCCATGAGCAAAAGAGCATCCTGGCGCGCTGCGCAGCCTTCTACAGCAGATGGTGACCACTCACGCCGCGCGGCAGGATCCTTGCGAAACAACCCCTCGCCCGAACACGGAGCATCGACCAAAACACGGTCAAAAACCCCTCCCCAACGTTCTGCTAGCGCTTTGACGCTTTCATTTATCACCAGGATCGACTTAGCTCCAAAAATCTCCAAGTTGGCCAGCAACACGTTTGCTCGGCTGCGCACTATTTCATTCGCCACCAAAAGCCCGACGTTTCGCATACGCGCTACCAAATGGGTAGCTTTTCCTCCGGGAGCGGCACATAAATCCAATATATACTCTCCCGGCTTGGGGTCGAGCAAGATGCCCACTGCCATAGCACTCGGATCCTGCAAGTAATATAGACCGGCGGCATAATAAGGGTGACAGCTTGGGCGTGCTTGATTCCCATTGGTGACCCAAAAGCCTTCCAGGCACCATGGCACGGGCTCGATCGAGAAGGGACTGATAGAGCGAAATGTTTCCGGGGTGATTTTAAGGGTGTTGACGCGTAAGCCCAAACGTGGCGGTTGGCTGAGACTCTCCAGAAAATCTTCGGCCTCTGTGCCGAGTAACGCGCGCATCCGCGTCACAAAAGCAACCGGAAGCTGCTCAGCCATTGGGATGCGTAGAGAGGGGCAGCTCAATTGATACCGTAATACTTGCTGACAAATATCGCCCCCATTTCCCTTTGGCAAGTCTCACAGTAGAAGCCCCATTCGTCAGCAGTCTGTTCTGACAGTTCCACCAAATCTTCCAAGCCTGTCATCGGGCGCATAGCACATAAATGGGCACAGTAGATCTCTTCCCCTACATACAGCAAACCTGTTTTGCGATTGTGCAACGGGATGCCTACCACACGGCCTAAATTGTGCGCTACCAGGTGGCTCAGCTTGACGATGAGTTCCTCCGGTTTAAAGAAACGCCGCAATTGATAAACTGAGACGACAGCGGCCACGCCGTCGCGCACAACGCTGAGCACAGAGCGACCGTGTGCGTCATTCAGATCTCTCCCCACCAGTGCAAGGTCAAGATGGGGTGTCGAACTCTGCCACGGTTCCATCTCCACCAACCGCAGGTAGGTGTCTCCATCCAACGCCTCACGATCGGGGGTGACACTGCGCTCGATATACCAGTCCATACTCGAATAAGCAGACCCACGTGGCATCATGAGGATCACCCAATCCCCGAACGGCCGAATCTGCGGCAGAGATTGAAACCGGAACCAAAACGGCAGGCGTTTCCCCATCTGAGCGACCACGTGAGTCACCGTATAGACCAACGCTCGAGCTTCACTCTCTTCAACATCCTGTGACCAAGTGAGTGATATAAAGGTTTCCACCACAATCCACTCCCTTGCCGCAAACGACCCACTTCAGAAATCTACGGATGGAGGCCTTATGGGCGAGCGCAGCACCCCGGGGAGGACTAACGCGGCCACCGCTGGCCCCAGATAGTAGCACACAATCGCCAGAAATGTCCCGCCAACGACATCCATAATCCAATGCTGCCCCGCAAGCACCGTTGACAAGGCCACCACAATTGTAGCGCCCCACATCCAGATACGCCACTGAGGTTTCCAATAGCTCCAGTAGAGCGTGATCGTCACGGTAACCCAGAGATGCATGCTGGGGAAAGCATTGTACGTTCGATCCTGTTCATAGACATAGCGCACGATAGTCTCCGCCCAACCATCTCCGCTGAGACTGGGCCGTACCATATAAGTGGGGTAGAAGATGAAGATACAAAAGCCGATCAGACAAGCCAGCACCCAAGAAGATGTGAACGCCAGATAGAGCGCATCGCGCATAGAGCAAAACGCCCATACGCCGGCCACAATCCACCAGACGATCGCCAATAGGTACGGCACAATCCAGATGGGCCAGAACGGCACCAAGTGATCCAGCCATATCTCAACCGTGGTGCCGCCTGTCATCAAGCGATTTAGAGGTAGATAGCACAAGCTCACCCCCAACAACAACGCTGTTATGAGCGCGCGCTGCCGCCAAGTAAGACGGACATCAGCAAAGAAACGTTCCCCCATAAGCCACCATGTTTTTGAAACGGATGCGCGCTCAACGTTCAAGCGAGAACACCGCGTACATCCAACGCTAATGCCCCTTGCCCTTGTGGCAGGACATAGAGGGGATTGATCTCCAGTTCCTCGATTTGAGGAAAATCGTGCGCGATCTGGCCCAAGCGCACCATAGCTTCAAGGACAGCGGCACGATCGCCTGGAGGGGCACCGCGCCAGCCCCGCAATCGCCTTCCCATCCTGGTTGCATCCAGCAGCTCCTCGGCCTGGGCGTAGCTCAGCGGCGCGATCCCGACCACTACATCACGCACCAGTTCCACATCGGTTCCACCACTGCCCACCAGTACGAGCGGGCCAAACTGAGGGTCGCGGCGCACTCCGACAATCACCTCATAACCGCCGCGCAGCATCGGCTGCACCAGCACACCTTCGAGCGCTGCATCAGATGAATGGTCACGTGCCGCCGCCATAATTCGGGCAAAAGCTTCACGCACCGTCACTTCATCAAGAAGGTTGATGTCAACGCATCCTGCCTCTGTCTTGTGTGTGATTTTTTCAGAAGATGCCTTGAGCACCACCGGATAACCGATACGTGTTGCAAGCGCTACCGCCTCATCAGCACTACGCGCAATGCCCTCACGAGGGAAACTGATCCCCCAAGCGGTTAACAAACCTCTCAGGTCTTTACGTCGCAAGGCGTCCAGCGACGCTTGACGTACTTGCGCCGGACTAGGCAGCTCGAGCCATGTGCCGGAAGGTGCTTCCAACCAACGCCGTCGCTGCAGAAGTGCCGCTAGTGCGTTTGCCGCACGATCTGGAAAGCCAAAGTTGGGGACGTGATACCGCCGCAACAATGCCAGAGCTTGGTGATTTGCTTCCAAGCCCATCATCGAGGCCAAGACCGGTTTCTTATGGCGCGCGAAAGCTTCCCCGATCACCTCTGCCAAGCTAGTCGGCAAAAACCAATCCTGGGGACCCACAATCACAATCACTGCGTCTACGCCCTCATCGGCCAACAAAGCCTCAAGCGCCACACTGTACACCGCCGGACCAGAACCGGCCAGGACATCCACTGGATTCTCGATAGTGCACGGTGGGGGTGCCACGGTGCGTAATGCGACACGAGTTTCCTCACTCAATTCAGCCAGCTTTAACCCACATGCCTCCAGGGCATCCACGGCCACGACTCCGGCTCCACCGGCATTGGTCAACACGGCTACACGGTCTCCTCGAGGCAAGGGTTGCAATGATGCCACATGGGCCCATTCAGCCAGGTCCAGCAGCGTGTTCGCTTGTAAGGCGCCACATCGCTGAAAAGCGGCCTGATACGCCTCCATGCTACCTGCCAATGCACCGGTATGGGATCGGACCGCCTTGGCACCACCGGAGCCTCTGCCTCCCTTCAACACAATCAGGGGTTTCCTGCGGCTGATTCTCTCTGCTACTTCCATAAAAGCGCGACCATCGGCGACACCTTCAATGTACGCGGCAACGACCTGAGTACGTGGATCCTCACCTAGCACAGCGAGCATCTCCGTCTCATTGACATCTGCCTGATTTCCCAGGCTGGCAACGCGCGAAAAACCAATCGCTTCGGTCTGAGCCCACATTAAGAGCGCCACACACAGTGCTCCCGATTGTGACACGAAGCCAATGGGCCCTGGCCGAGGCTTGCCGATCGTGAAGGTAATGTTGACCGGATGATGGGTATCAATGGTTCCGATACAGTTTGGCCCAACAATGCGCATGCCGAGCTGCCTGGCAGCCTCTACCAGTGCCCACTCACGTGCACGCCCCTCTTCCCCGATCTCGCTGAACCCCCCGCTTGAGACAACAGCGTGGCGGATACCTCGCGCGGCGCATTGCTTGATCACCTCGAGAACGCGTTCGGCAGCCACGATGATCACCGCCAGATCCACCGGGTCCGGCACCTCTGAAACCGAACGATAGCACCGGTACCCGAGGATCTCACTCGCTGCCGGATTCACCGGATATATACCGCCTTGGAATCCTATATCGCACAGATTGCGCACGATGCCGTAGCCGGGCTTGTAAGGATCGCGGGATGCCCCGATCACGGCGATGCCGCGGGGAGTGAAGAATGTCTCGAGCACAGCGGGTACCTCAGCGATCAGTAATGCGTTCTATGACTGTCAAATGAACTCCAGAATTAACATGGAGGAGGATTCTCTTCCACCAGGGTACGCAAGTTG
>JASFBB010000359.1:0-24340 GCA_036172345.1 Anaerolineae bacterium | reverse complement strand
CGAAAGACTGGTACGCCAGAGTCAGTCCCTTACAGCACAACAGGCGCTGGAAGAACGTCTGATTGATTTGATCGCTGTAGATCTGCGAGCTTTGCTGGCGGCTTTGGAAGGACGCACGATCGAGGTGGCAGGTGCCCAGATAGTACTGCGCACTTCGGGCGTTCCAATTGTGGAACGCAACATGAACTGGTTACAGGTCATCACGCACGGCATTGTGGATCCCAATATTGCCTATGTACTGCTGTCGCTGGGCACTATCGCCTTAGTCGCCGAATTCTGGAATCCAGGTGCTATTATCCCTGGGGTCGTGGGGGCCATTTGCCTGGTGTTGGCTTTTGTCGCCTTTGGCAGTCTCCCGGTCAACTATGGTGGCGTGGCGCTTATCATCCTGGCGATTATCTTCTTTGTGCTAGATCTCATGGTAACCGGCTTCGGGCTCACTATCGCAGGGGTGATTGCTTTCATCATCGGTTCATTGTTCTTATTCAGCCCCTTTACGCCGCCTGAACCTTCTATGCCCCAGCTCTCGGTAAGTCCGTGGTTGTTGATCGGCATGACCGCGATGCTAGTGCTGTTCTTTACCACTATTCTGACCGCCGGAGTGCGTGCGCACTTGCGACCCAGTGTAATGCGGCTCAGCTTGCCGGTTGGCAGCATAGGCATTGCAGTGTCTGATCTGACACCGCAGGGTGTGATCCAGGCAGCTAGCGAACAATGGACAGCCATCGCCGTAGAAGGAGATATTCGTGCCGGTGATGAGGTGGTTGTGGTTGGTCACGAGGGGTTACGAGTTAAGGTGCGCAAACAGCAAGCCGCAAGTGGGAAACAATACGAAAGGAGCGAAACAGCATGAACCTCTTCCTGATTCTGGTCATCGTCATCGTGGCAATCTGGCTGATCACTTCAGCTATCAAAATTGTACGCGAATACCAACGTTTGGTGGTCTTCCGACTGGGACGTGCGATCGGACCAAAGGGGCCGGGCATTGTGCTACTGATCCCGTTTGTCGACCGCCCGGTATGGGTGGACTTGCGCGAGGTCTATCTGGAAGTACCCAAGCAGACATGCATCACGAAGGACAATGCCCCCATTGACATTGATTTTCTCATTTACTGGAAGGTGGTAGATCCGCTGAGCAGCGTCATTCAGGTGAGCAATTTCGCCGGTGCCTCGCAAGGGATTGCAACCACTACACTGCGCGCCGTAATCGGTGACATCATGCTGGACGATGTATTAGCGAAGCGCGAGCAGATCAACCAGGTGTTGCGCGTCAAGCTGGATGAAGTGACCGAGCGGTGGGGCGTCAAAGTCACCACAGTGGAAATTCGTGAGATCCTGCCACCGAAAGAAGTGCAGGCGGCGATGAACCGGCAGCTCGCTGCCGAACGCGAGCGACGTGCTATTGTCACCCAGGCCGATGGACAGCGCGAGGCAGCTATTAAGGTAGCCGAAGGTGAGCGCCAGGCAACCATCCTGCGCGCTGAGGGCGATCGTCAGGCGGCCATCCTACGCGCTGAGGGATTCTCGCTGGCGCTGGAGAAAATCTATTCGGTGGCGCGCACGATCGATGGCAAGACCATGAGCTTGCAATACCTGGAAACGCTCAAAACTCTAGGGAGCGGTCCAGCCACCAAGTTTGTGTTGCCGATGGAATTCACCAATTTGTTGCGCCCCTTCGTAGGCCATACGGCTGAGACGACCGCCGACGCTGAGGCAAAAGGGTAGTATTGAGCAGATACTCTCTCAAACTGAGCATTCTAACCTCTCCCCTTATGAGGGGAGCTTGCTAAGGACTGAGGTCTCCTGTGTTATGTCTTGATGGCAACTCAACGAGGAGTAGCCATCAGGACAGATAACAGCCCATACCAATAAAGAAAACCCAATAATCCCTTGGGCGCGAAGAAAGCAGTCCGCACCAGCAATGTCCTGCCATCCGATTGAGGAGGTGTTTCATGCTCCAACCATGCGTCGCCGGGTAGCTTCATTTCGGCACGCAACCGCAACAAGCGTACTGATTCGACCGCCTCAACACGCCAAAAATAGTTCCTGAGCCTAGCACACGACTGGATGATACACCATATTCTGCCGCATAGTGCGCTGCCAGATAAGTCATCACATCCACCGGATTGGTGGCCACCACGAGCACTGCTTCGGGTGCCCCACGCAACACCTGGGGTACGATCTCACGGAAGACTGCTGCATTGCGTTCCCACAGCTGCAAGCGCGTCTCTCCGGGGCGTTGGTTGACTCCTGCGCTCAGGATCACCACCACCTGGCTGCCGACAAGATCGCGATAGCTGCCTCGCCGCACCTGCAAGGCATGCGCAAAGGGCACCGCGTGGAGAACATCATCTGCTTCCGCCTGTGCTCGCACCTCACCCTTGTCCACCAGGATATGATCTCGCGGCAGATCTCTCGCATCACAAGCGCATATGCTGTCGTAGCGCCCACGAGGCCAGCCCCTACAATGCCGATTCGCATAGTTCCCTCCAAAAGCAAAGCGGGGTGTACGCAGAGGTGATCTCAGCTATCTACCTCGATCAACCCTTTTCGAATTGCATATTTGATCAGCTGAGATAAGCTGTGCAAACCTAATTTGTGCATAATGGCAGCGCGATGTTTCTCAACGGTTTTTTCGCTGAGGCAAAGCAAGTCTCCAATCTCGCGCGTCGTGTAACCCTCGGCAACCAAACGCAAAATTTCCTTCTCACGCACGCTTAGTTCCTCATAATGAGAGCGATTCTGACTCGCAGAATGGGACAAATAATCGCTCAACACTGCCTTGGTCACCGCCGGAGAAAGATATGCCTCGCCACGATAGACTGCACGAATAGCTCGCAACAGCTCCTCTGGATCACTCTCCTTGAGCACATAACCCTGGGCGCCTGCTTGCAACATAGCGAAGAAGTATTCCTCGCGATCGTGCATCGTCAGTGCCAGGATGCGCGCATGCGGAACCCGTTCTTTAATCTGTTGGGTGGCCTCCATACCGCTTACGCTTCCCATAGCAATGTCCATCAACACCACATCTGGTCGTAAGCGGGAGGCCTGTTCAACCGCATCACAGCCACTGCCTGCCTCGCCCACCACCTCGATGTCGGGGTGACCTTCTAGCAGCAGACGGATGCCAGCGCGCACCAGGGAGTGATCATCGGCGATCAATACGCGTATTCTGCTCATGTCTTTGGTCCATGTCTTTCGTGGATACCGATTTCCAATCTCCGTCCAGAGGAATCTCGGCCAACAGCAGAGTTCCTGACCCCGGGCGTGTGCTGATGTAAAACTTGCCACCCAGCAGGGTAACGCGTTCTTCCATACCCAACAAACCCCAAGCTTGGCGTGGGCCGTTCATCACTTGAGCTAGGTCAAATCCCTGGCCATTATCGCGCACACGAACCAGAAGGCGACCTTCTTGTTTGGTCAACGAGATGCTCGCCTGCGTAGCGCGAGAATGACGCGCAATATTGGTAATCGCCTCCTGTACCACGCGAAACACCGCCGTCTCCACCTCATGCGGAAGGTTATCGCGCAGGCCACTAGCCCGTAATTCCACTTGAATTCCAAGTGGTTCTAAGTGTTTCTTGGTCTGAGCGCGTAAGGCAAGCGCAAGCCCTAAATCGTCTAAGACTTCTGGACGCAGATCGAAGATCAGCCCGCGCAGGTCATTTAGCGCCTGGCTAGCGATGTTGCGAACGTTTGCCAATTTCTCCCGTCCGCTGGCAAATTCCGATGGCAAGCTATTCTCCACCACGGTTGTGGTCATGATAATGGCGGTCAGTGCTTGGCCGATTTCGTCGTGCAATTCGCGCGCCAGACGGGCGCGCTCCTGCTCCTGAGCAGTTAGCACTTTGCCCAACAGGCGCTTCGATAACTCGTCTTTGCGACGCAGTTGCTCATATAGAGCTACCAGCTCACTGGTGCGCTCTTCGACGATTTCCTCAATCACCTCCTCCCATAGCTGGCGATCCTCGCGGCTGGATTCCAGTCGGGCACGCATCCGTTCAGCATACGCTGCAACGTGAGGCAGATCCTGTAACCCGGTAGAAGGCAACAGCTCCTGGAGATCTTGCGCAACATAGGAGGCACTTCCCTGCTTATCAAGGGCATTCGAAGGAAGATTTAGTGAATGGGATGTCTGGCGTGCCAATTTCCACCCCACCAGCCCAGCTAGAACACACGCCCCGACGCTCAATAGGACAGATGCCCCATCCATCACGCCAAGGGGTGTCACTCCGATCGAGTGCAGCGGTGTGAGGTTATTGGTAGTATTCATATAGGCGAGCCAGATACAGCTGACCACCCCCACCAGGCCGAACGCTATGAAGGCCCAGCTCCTTATTCGTCGCCACATATGAAACAGCCATTGCAGACTGCCCAATCGCATCCTCGCCCTCCCGGGAAGACGCAGCCTCCCTACCGCTACCTTAGGGGCTTACCACCAGGTGCGGCGACGAAGCGTTGTATATCCCCTTTACTATTTATTATAACCCAAGTTACTATACGGAAAAGTAAAGGTGATTTATCCGCTCGAACAAAGCCGCTACCTTAAGCTCTGCCCAAGAGTAAGATAGGAACAAAAATGATACAACCCCTCTAAAGTGCCGTGAGATTCGTTTCGTTTGCAAAAGGACTTTGTGAGACTCGTCTCACCGCAGAGACATCTGGTCAAGTCCGAGGTGAGGGCTCTCTCAACGCTTGCCATTGACATAGCTGGACTCGTTATAGTATGATGGACTCGTCATAGTATGATTAAAATAGACGGATCATTTGAGGCAGTTATGAAGGAGCTATGGTGTTATGGAAAAGATGGCGCCAGCACTTCATCGAAAATTGGGAGCATCCCCTGACAGTATTGTGACGCTGATCGTGCGCACAAATGGAGATCCTGCACGTTATCTACTGCGTCTTGCAGAATTAGGCTTTGCTGTGGGACATCAGTTTCGTCTTCTGCCAGGTGTCTCTGTGCGGGGGCGTGCTCGTGCTGCCCTCTCCCTATTAGACGAAGCGTGGGTCCTCCAAGTCGAGGAAGACCAGCCTGTTACCGCGATGTGATCGCAGGAGAAAGATGATGGCTTATAAAATCTCACCTGACCTGCAGATGCGCATGCGCTCAGCCGCTGCGACACAGCCTCTCCGCATCATTGTGCGCCATCGAGAACTTCCCGCCTTTATGAGCTCGGCTGCTCACGCTCTCAGGGCAGGTGAGATTGCCATCCGCCGTCAATACCGCCTGGTTTCTGCGACCGCTATGGAGGTTTCCGTTTCTCATATCGAGACATTGATCCAAGACGACACAGTGGAGTACATCTGGCCTGACCTTCCAGTGCATACCTGCCTAGATGTCTCTGTACCACGCATTCGTGCTCCTCAAATATGGAACTTGGGGTTGCGCGGCGAAGGGATCCGCATCGCAATCTTGGACACCGGGATCGACTCGCAACATCCTGATTTTGCTGGGCGTATTGCGGCGATGACCAGCTTTGTAGGGGGTGACGGCAGTGACGACAATGGGCATGGCACCCACGTGGCGGGGATCGCCGCCGGAAGCGGCGCCGCCTCTAACGGTCGCTTCCGCGGTGTTGCTCCGGCAGCCAGCTTGTACATCGCCAAAGTTCTGGACGCCAGCGGCGATGGTCTGATGAGTAACGTGATGGCAGGGATCGAGTGGGCAGTGAATCAGGATGTGCACGTGATCAATCTGTCGTTGGGCGGTGATACACCAGGTGATGGAACAGATGCCCTTTCCACTCTGTGCGACCAAGTGGTGCGCCAGCTTGGCATCGTTATATGCGTGGCAGCAGGCAACAACGGGCCAGATAACTCCACAATCGGCGCTCCAGGAGTCGCACGTCGCGTGATCACCGTTGGAGCCGCAGACGACACTGATCATGTAGCTCAGTTCTCCTCACGTGGTCCCACTCTGGATGGACGCATCAAACCCGATATCGTTTTTCCAGGTACAGGTATCGTCTCGGCACGCGCCAGCAACGCTCGGGTGGGACGCCCAACCCAGCCATACTATGCCGAACTATCCGGCACCAGTATGGCAACTCCCCATGCCACCGGTGCCGTGGCGCTGCTTTTGCAGGCGAACCCCAACCTAAAACCGGAGGATGTTAAACGCGCACTGCTAGGGGGAGCCCTCGATCTCAATGAGATGCCCACAGCACAAGGTAGTGGGCGTGGTGATCTATTGGCCGCCTATCAGCGTGCAATGCGTCCTCTGCCTACGCAGCCGGAAGAGGTTGCTACAGAAAATTGGTGGGGACAGCTGCGGCGTATGTTAAGTAATATCTGGTAATGGTGTGACGCCACCGTGTCTTTTCACCCTACAAATCCTACCCACAGGGCAAACCCACGTTATGCGTTCTGATGCTGACATCCCCTTACTCTCGGTAATTATTCCAAATTGGAACGGAGCGCATCACTTGCCGACCTGCCTCGACGCGTTGCGTGAGCAAACCTATCCGCGGATAGAGGTGATCGTAGTCGACAATGCTTCCACAGATGAATCACGGGAACTGCTCAGAACACATTACCTGGAGGTGTGCACATTAGCGCTAGAACATAATCTGGGGCTCACAGGCGCTATGAACCGAGGCTTACAGCTGGCCCGTGGGGAGCTGATCGCTTCGCTCAACAATGACACTCAGGTGACGCCCATATGGGCTGCCCAACTCGTTCATGCTTTACAGAGACACCCAGAGGCGGGGATGGCTGCCAGCAAAATCTTATTGTTTGATCGACGCGATGTGTTACACTCGGCCGGCGATATGTGTGGCATAGATGGTATTCCCCTCAACCGTGGTGTATGGCAACGGGATGAAGGTCAATTTGATCAAGAAGAATACGTATGGGGTGCATGCGGCGGGGCAGCACTCTACCGACGCGAGATGCTCGAGGACATTGGCTTCTTCGATGAAGAGCTGTTTATGTATTGCGAGGATGTCGATCTGAATTGGCGTGCCCAGCTAGCCGGCTATCGGTGCATTTTCGTGCCCCAAGCAGTGGTCTACCACAAGCTGAGTGCCACAGGCGGGGGCAAGATCGCCAGCTATTTCACTGGGCGCAATACCATCTGGGTCCTGGCGAAGAATTATCCCGGAGCCCTGTGGCAACGTCACTGGCGGGCGATAATACGCGCGCAGTGGCGCATTGCCAACGAAGCGCTTAAAGCTTGGCGTGGTGAAGCAGCGCGTGCCCGATTGCGCGGTCAGCTGGCAGGATTGCTAGGATTACCACACTGGCTCAAGAAGCGACAGGAGGTACAGCGCTTGTCCCGCGTCCCGGTGGAAACGATTGAGCAGCAGCTCCTAGCTCAAGAGCTGCCTTGTGGTCAGTAGTGAACCACCACAGGTGTTCCCACTTCCGCCCAGTTGAACAACCACTCTGCGTCCGTCACCGAGAGATTAACACAACCATGGCTCATCGGCCGACCAAAGTTGCTGTGCCAGTAGGTACCATGCAGTGCATAACCGCGGTAGAAGTACATAATATAGGGCACGTTAGGCAGGTAGTACCCTGGCCCCGACATAGGCGCCGATACATACTTAACATAGATGCGATAGGTACCTGCAACAGTGGGTGTGGCCGGTAGACCTGTAGAGACGAGTGTCTGGAATATAAGGGTCTGTCCGGCATAAGCGCGCAAGACCTGATATGTCAGATCTACATCAATCCATTTGCCACCATAGTCCGCTACTGGCGGAGTAGGAGGCACAGGGGCCGGTGTTGAGGTACTGCTGGGGATCACCAGCCGTTGGCCAACATAGATGAAGTTAGGGTTTTCCAGCCGATTTGCTGCCATCAAAGCAGCCACTGTCGTGCCATAACGCAGCGCAATGGAAGAGAGTGTGTCACCTCGCTGTACCACATGAGTGCTCCCGTCAGGAATAGGGGATATATTGGGTGCCTGTGCAGCCGCCGGAATGACGAGCCGTTGTCCGACATACACCCATGCATCCCACCGCAGCCCATTTGCAGCGGCTAGCCGCGCCAGGGGGATCCCATAGCGCGCCGCGATGCCGGTCAATGTGTCACCAGGCTGCACGACATAGACAACACTGCCTTGCGCATAGACTGTCGTTATGGGCGAGCATACCCACACCAGGCTGACTATACATATGAGCACTGCCAGCCACTTCCACTTCTCATATTCACGCAGCCATCTTCCTTCGCTTGTGGAAAATCCCATGACGATACCTCCTCCCAAGCTACAACGGACTTACATAACGTCATTATATCGTATATCATAATATCATATGACGATGTACTTGATCAGCACGCAGGTTAAGATTCTTGTTTGGAGGAATCCCTATGATCCTGTCGCGCGAAGAGATGGAACGGCATGAAATTGAACATCTGGCACCTTATGCGATGAAAAGCCGCTACACACGAGGGCGCGAGTACCCCGAAGACGAGCATGCTTACCGCACTGTTTATCAACGCGACCGTGACCGTATCCTACACACTACTGCCTTCCGACGGTTGGAGTACAAGACACAGGTTTTCATCACCAGCGAAGGTGATTACTATCGCACACGCCTCACGCACACCCTAGAGGTTGCCCAAATCGGACGCACTATCGCGCGGGCACTGCGCGCCAATGAGGACCTGACGGAAGCCATTTGCCTGGCACACGATCTGGGACACGGCCCATTTGGACACAGCGGAGAGGTCACTCTCAACACTCTTATGAAAGATCACGGCGGATTCGACCACAACTTACAGAGCTTGCGCATTGTCGAGAAGTTGGAAAAACGCTTTCCGGACTTTGATGGGCTTAACCTCTCCTGGGAAGTGCGCGAGGGTATCATGAAACACGAGACGGAATATGATTGTCCTACAACTACCTCCAATGAAGTATGCCCCCGTGGCACACTGGAGTGCCAGATTGTTAATGCTGCCGACGAAATCGCTTACATTACATCAGACTTGGATGATGGGTTGCGTTCCGGCTTACTCCTGCCTCGCCAGCTTAGAGAAGTGGCTCTGTGGGGCGAGGTCATCCATGCCCTGGGCATTGACGTGGCCACCGAACTTTCCGAACTGGATCGCCACCGCCTTATCCGCCATATGATCGGCCGGGAGGTGACAGATTTGATCACTACAACCGACAAGCGACTGCAGGATTGCCGCGTCCGTTCTCCTGACGACATCCGTACCTTGCCTGAGAACGTTGTCGCCCACAGCTCGGCAATGCAACTTCGCAACCGTGAAATGAAGGATTTCCTGTATCACAACCTTTACCGCCATTGGCGTGTCATGCGTATGGCCAGCAAAGCGCAACGCCTGCTCTCCCGCCTGTTTCGCCTATACTTGGCAGAGCCGTGGTTGCTGCCCGGGCAAGTACAGGAACGGATGATGCGAGCACGTCACAGCCACGACACCTATGAAAACCCAGAACGGATGGTCTGCGATTATTTGGCCGGCATGACGGATCGTTTCGCCCAGCAAGAATACCGGAAGTTATTTGACCCATTAGAACGTGTGTGAAAACCTGTCGCGCTCATTTTGGAGTACAGGGCTTCTCTTCTTTCTTACTCGGTGGGCTCGTCCGCCGAAGGCGCGCTTCCCTCTAAGGAAGATGGTGCCTCTGTAATTGTCGTTTTAGGATATGCCGAGAGCGCTACATCTACTTTCTTGAAAAAGCTTCGAGATGGCATGTCTGTGCTCTCACCATACTCCACATCCAGAACGGTTGCCTTTAGGGTGAGTGTGGCGGTCTCCAACGAAAGCGTCATACCAGGTTGGGCAAGCAAAGTCTCGCCACGCGCCGATAAGCGATTGCGTAGGACATCGTCGTTATAGGCATGCTCACTTGCCAACACCTTGGTAATGGTGCGAATGTCACCTTTATCAAACAACCATACCTCAAGGGCCACAACCTTGCGCGGCCTGTCCTGATCCATTACCTCTGAGATGCCCACACCACATTCGCCTTTGAAGACACCCCCTTCTTCAATCGAAAAGGATTCGTCGAAATTGTCCATGCCCAGCTCATAAGTGCTACGCGCAGAAAGCAAAGCTCCTGGTTCAGATGGCACGATCCAAGTTGGCTCAGCGACGCCTCGTGTTAGGCCAGCCATACCACGGGTACGGCGGATTCTCAGCCTAAAGACCGCGAATACAAGGGCGATAAGGACAAGCGCTACAAGCAAAATAATGGGCCACGGTATCGCGACAACAGCGCTCCCCGCCGTCTGTAACTGTGTGGTTGAAGTTACCGCCTCCTCACCCAAGGAAGCAGGTATCAATCCAATCTCGCTGCTGAACAGACTGATAAGCTGGGCGTGCTCTCGGTCACCTTTTTCAAAATAGCGCGCCACCAAGGTGCTGAGTGCTGTGTTAACAAGACTGGCATCCCAACCCTCTATCTGCTTGAGCTGTCCTGCTAATTCCACGACCTGGTGCGCTTCAACCGCCATGCCTTGGCGCTCGTACTGAGCGTAGAGCTCGGCGAGCGCGACCACTTTGTCCTCAAGTGGCCAGTTAAGAAGTCGCTGGTGCACTAGGTCAATCTGACGGCGCAGGCTGTAAGAATCAGCCAGAGCTGCTATGTAGTTGATTTTGTCGGGCAAGCTGAGCTCGTGGGTATATGCCTCTCCGACATATTCCACTGGCCAGAGCAACCAGCCGATTGCCAGCCAACCGATGAGGATGCCCACTACCAATCCACTGAGCCCGGCTATGAGCGCTGTGCGAGAGGGAACACTCGCAGCTCTGCCATCCTGTGCCACGCCACCTGGCGTCACATTTCTTGGATTTGTGCTCATGCTCTGTTCTCCTGTCAGGCAAAGATCACCGATAATCTTTACGTAAAGTATTTTACCATAAATTAATGGGGAATACAAGTAGCTGAACAGGAAATTTAAAAGAAAAGATCAGGAGCTAGAGCGGTAAAGCTGCCGATAGCGGTAGTAATTGGCATAGATCAGACGCACATAACGTGCTGGTTCGGAAATCGGTGACACTTCAACCAGCAGGTCCAAATCGGAGAAACTCACCAGCCACTGATGCACTCGGCCCGGTCCGGCGTTATATGCCATCAATGCCGGGATGACCCGCCCGTCGAAGGCGTTGAGCTGTACGTATAAGTAATAGGCGCCGAAGGCCACACTCACCACGGGTCGCCAGAGATCATCCGGCCGCCACTTCGTCCAACCCAGTTGACCAGCGATCCATTCACCAGTGGGTGGGATCACCTGTGCCAGACCACGTGCATCGGCAACAGAAGTAACGGAGGGTTCGAAGAGGCTCTCCTGGCGGATGAGCGCTGCCAGAAGTAGAGGATCTAAGTTATACATCTGCGCTTGCGCAACGATCAGCTCACGGAAATACAGTGGATAGGCCAGCTTGCGCAGGAAGAGAGGTACCTGTGCCCGTTGCTCTGCAGGTGCTAGGCGAATGAGACGTTCAACACACACAATGGAAAGGCGATATAGACCCCGTTCGCGAAATGCCAGTGCCAACTGGTACATTGCCAGGGGCTCATCCCACCATTGCTGCTTGATTTTCTCGAATTCTTCCAACGCTTGGACGCGATGCCCCACCTCCAGCAGGGCCTCACCGCGCTGCCAGGCAAGCAGCTTGGTGATCGCAGAGGGCAACGTTGCCAGGGAGCTGCCGGTCGGCGCATCCAGCCAGCTGCGAAGCCATTCCTCTACCTCTGCCTGGCTGACCGCCGGCTCATTCAGCTGCTCCTTAAAACCCCCAGAACGCAGGGTTGCCACCCCTGCCAGCAATTCGGCGGCACGCAGCCCATAATATGACTCCGGTGACCATCTCACGGCCGCTTGCCATGCTCGCTTCGCTTGCTCTTGATCGCCCATAGCGGACCAAGCTTTGCCAATCCAGAAACGCGCAGCTACAGCCGCACTTGTGTTGGGGTGTTTCTGCACCAATGCTTGCCATGCAGTGCGAGCAGCAGCGTAGTCGCCGCGCCGATAATCCAGCAAAGCGGCATTGAAAAGCGCCTGGGGAACATCTTCTGCCTGAGGATAGCGCATTGCCAGATCCCGATAGGTTGTAGCAGCGCCTGCGAAATCACCTATGGAAACCTGCAAGTTAGCTGCCCGCCAAAGCGCCTGCGGCGCCAGAGGGGAAGCAGGGTACCGGGTTACGAACTGGCGATAAACGCGCAATGCTTGCTCGGGATCGCCGCGCAGAGCGTACGCAGCAGCTAACTCCAGCCAGGCGTCCCCGACGCGTTTGCTCTGTGGCACCTTATCGATCAACTCTTGGAAGCGTTGGATGGACTGAGTGAGGTTGCCATTCGCCTTCAAAGACAGCGCCAGGTACCACAGCGCCTCGCCCTCATGTGCATCCAACTTGCGCTGTACTACACGGGTCAACGCATCAATCGCCGGCTGATAGGCTTTGGCGTGATAATCCACCAAGCCGCGCTGAGAATCGTCCACCGCCACCCCTGCGTTTACCAGCTCGACCAGCGATAAATAAGCATACTGGGTGGCAGGGTAGCGGTTGACTGCCTCGAGGTAGCGCTGCTGAGCTGATTGTCGATCGCCTGCTTGAGTGAGCGCCTGTGCCGCTAGATACAAGATACGGGATCGATAGGTATCGATCCGTGCTATATTGAGAATAGCCTCGTATTGCTTTACTGCTTCCTGGGGACGATTACGCGCCAGCTCCGCCTGAGCAATACCCTCACGCATATAAACCAACCACGAGTTTTCCGTGGCTACTTGCATGCCCTCTGTGTATGCCTGTACAGCCGTGGTATAATCGCCTAGTTCCATAGCTGCTTTGCCGATCCCGTCATATGCTTCCATAGCCAGCGCCTTGTCGAGACGCAAGTATTGGCGATAGGCTGTCAGAGCATTGCGCCATTCTTGCAATCCCTCATAAGCACGCGCCAACATAAACTGAGCGGCTGCGACACGCCGATCATCGGGATAGGTGGTGATGAACTGCTGCAGTGCTGCCACTGCACCGGCATAGTCGGAGCCATCCAGCCGGCTACGGGCACGCCAAAAAGCAGCTTCGCGGCGCTCTTCGTCGCTGGCACCGGGATCTGCGTATAGGGCGTCAAACTCCTGCTTGGCGCGTTCAAAGTCTCCGCATTCAAAAGCCTGGCGAGCAGAAGCCAATCGCTGGCTCGGCACAGGGGTCGCAGTAGGCGTCTGAGTGGGGGTTGGTGTACGCGTGGATGTGGGTGTGGCAGTAAACGTTGGCGTGACAGTCGGTATCGGTGTGCGCGTCGGGATGGGGGATAGCCCTAATGCCAACTCAAAGGGAGGCCGCGTTGCTGGGGCACGCATCGGCGCCTGGCGTGTACAGGCCAGAAGGGTTATTGTGCACATCAACCCAATCAACCACGCCAGTCCCTTGCTCATAGGCACGTATTATGCTTGCAAAGGGTGGAAACACCAAACGCGAACAGTCTCTTCGACAAAGGCCCATCTTAAAGTGAGCACTCTTCCGCTTCATCGGAGGCAGTTTGTGACCTGGTGCTCTGGGCACGCCGCATCTCTCGCGCGAGAAAAGACTGCGTAACACCCGGATGAATCACCGACCATGGTAACGTTTCGTCGTGTGAGCGCGCGCGCAGGTACTCATCAGCAGATAACCCGGCATGCTTCAATGCGCGCTTCCATTCGCGCAAGCTGATGCGTTCCATACTCATTAAAACCGATCCCAAGCGACGATCACCGCGGGCTAACACGCCCTCCACCTCGGCCCAAGCGGGGCTGTCTGAACGCACTGTCACGTGTAAGGGTTGTAAACGTTTCCCAAGGTAGGCAATACGTGCCGTCAGGATATCCGCCGGCGCCATAGCAGCCCATTGGAAAGGTGTATGAGGCTTGGGCACGTAGGGGGTGGCGTTGATCACAATATGACGTGGAAAGTGAGCACGCACCGCCGACACCAGATCAACGATCGCTTCCACATCTGCATCGGACTCGCCAGGGTGACCGATCATAAAATACATCTTGAGCTGCGAGAAGTGGCAACGCGCGGCTAACCTGGCCACTTCCAGCAGCTGGGCATCGTCCTGGGGCTTATTGATGAGCTGGCGCAAACGTGGTGAGCCGGCTTCAGGCGCGATTGTGAGTGTCTGGGTATCGCTCTCAGCGAGTGCCCGAACAAGCGTCTCAGATAAACTGTCGGCACGCAGCGAGGATACTGCCACTTTTAGCCCGATGCGGCGCAGTTCAGCCACCAATTGGTCAATTTGAGGATGATCGCTCACCGCTGCGCTGACCAGACCGACCTTGTCGCGATACTTTTGCACTGTGCGCGCTAAACTTAGGACAACCTCCAGACTAACATAGCGTGTCGGACGATAGATAAAACCGGCCAGACAAAAACGGCAGCCACGCCAACAGCCGCGTCCGATCTCGATCAATCCGCGGTCGCCAAATTCGGTGTGCGCCGTGTAGATTTGGGTCGTGGCAGGACTCACATTCAAGTCACGTTGCCATACACGTCGCACCGGTACATTATTGAGCATCGGGATATAGACGCCGGGCAGCGCTGCGAGCAGGTGCAGCGCCTGCGAGCGAGCGGAACGACATGCCTCTGGCAAAACTTTTAAAAGGGAAGGAAGAAGCGCTTCTGCCTCCCCAATGACAAAGACGTCCACGATGTCGGCTAACGGTTCCGGATTAGCCGAAACTGCCGGCCCCCCTGCAATAAGGAGCGGCCAGCTTGCGTCACGTTGAGCTGCCAAGAGAGGGATTCCAGCGCGCCGCAATAGATCCACGATATGGAAATAGTCCAGCTCATAAGAAACAGTGAATGCGACAACCGAAAATTCGGGGAGAGGGCGTTGCGACTCCAGAGAAAGTGGCGGTTCATCTTCTTGTGTGTGCGTTCCTAATCTATGAAAAACCCGCTCACACACTATATCACGTGGCTCATTAAACAGCCGATACAGGAGATGAACCGCCAAGCTGCTCATGCCAACATAGTAGGAGTTAGGATATACCAACGCCAACGAGAGACGACCTCCCCAATCTTTGTGGATCACGCCCTCTTCCTGGCGCAGGAGACTCTTTATACGTGCGATATAGCGGTAGAGAACGCCCATCACACGGGTCCTGGTTGCAGACAAACCCTTATTGCGCTCAACGACGCGTCAATCCCCAAAGCAATGCCCAACCTGCCGCAACGAGTAACGCGGTGCTTATCCAGCTCGACCCCTCGTTGAGACGGAGAAGAGTACCAGCAATGAGCAAGCTGGTGAAAATCACACCCCAGGTAAGCCGCTCCAGTGATCGTTCCATGCGACGCAACATACGCTCGGCATCAGGCGCTAAACTGGCTATCGTGGCCAGCTCACCGCGTTCCGCCTGGGTTAACAGGCGATCCAACCGCGTAGGCATCATCCATATCACACGCATTATCTCCAGCATCTGATCCAGCCAATGCCCCCAATCGCGGCTGAGTTCCTGGCTGGCGAGCTGTTCGGCAAACGGAAGTGTTTCTGCCCAAGGGTCGAACTCAGGATTCAAGCTCATAGCAATGCCAGCCAGGATGCCGATGGCGCGCACGACAAAGAGCACATCTGAGGGAAACTGGAACGGCATTTCGAAGATAATGTCACGATACTCGCGCCACAAGTGTTGCGCTTCATTAAAAGCCACATGGCGCAGCTGGTTCATCTTGATGCCATACAATTGTTTTAGCAACGTTTCATGCAACTCTTCGATGCGCTTGCGATTTGCGCCGGGCAACAATACATCAGCATCTATATAGGCTTGGACAATACGACGCGCGTCGCGGGTGGCCAGGCCGAGCAACAGCTCGCGCGCTTGCGCGCGCAGACGCTCCGGAACAACCGCCATCATGCCAAAGTCCACAAAGATGATTTGGAACCGTCTTTCTCCAGACTCCAGCGCGAGCTCATCTCCCCCTACAGGCCGCACAAAAAGGTTCCCGGGATGGGGGTCGGCATGGACGAAGTTGGTGATAAAAATCTGACGCAGATAAGCGTGATAGACGCGACGTGCCACCCGTTCCGGCTTGATTCCCAACGATCGCATCCTGGCGCAATCGGTGATCTTGATCGCGGCCACATTTTCCATTGTGAGCACGCGGGGCGTGGTATAGTCCCAATAGATGCGTGGCACAATGATATTAGGGTCATCGGCAAAATCCTTGGCGAAACGCTCGGCATTCTTGCCTTCCGCCAGAAAGTCCAGCTCGGCGCGAGTGGTCTTGGCGAATTCGCTCAGCAAGCGCTCCATATCCACTCGTTGCGCGATGGGAGGGTAAAGCTGCAGCAAACGTCCAGCGGCACGAATGGCAGCCAAATCGGTCTCGACAATGCGCCGGATGTCGCTGCGCTGTACCTTGACCACCACTTCATTTTCGTCTTCATCCCCACCTTGGGATACCAAGGGTGATGGGCAACGCAGACGAGCACGATGCACTTGTGCCAGAGAAGCAGCAGCCTCCGGAATAGGGGCAAACCATGCAAATACAGTTTCAGCCGGGCGTCCAAATTCTTGGGCGATTGTGGCTTGGATTCGGCCGATGTCCTCCGCCGGCACTTCATCTTGCAAGTCGGCCAGCTCAGCGATGACCTCAGCAGGAAGCACGTCCACACGGATGCTGAGGAATTGCCCCAGCTTGATGAGCACTCCACCGAGCTGCACCGCCAGCTGCCGATAGCGACGGGCGAGAGCACACCAACGCCGCATAGCGGTACGCGCGGCGATATGGCGCACAACGGGCACATTGCTCAGCAAGATGTCCCACCAGATAATGGAGAACAGCACCGCGAGGAAAAACCGCATGACGCGCAGATAACGTACCGGATCTACCGGATAAGACTTATGCGGTGATACAGAGCCCATCACTTCGGACGCTTGTGTCCGTAGATCAAGGACCGCCCGTTGTTGCTCAGGGGAGGATGACATCACAGCGTTTCTATAAGCGCCTGCAATCGCTCCAACTGCTGGTTGATATTAAGCAGCTGGGTGCGCACTTCGCTTAGACGCGTTTGTTCGGCGCGTACAAAACGGGTATAAGGGGCGATGGCTTCTTGAATGCGCTGCACACTGTGCTGCATCTCGAGGTCAAATTGTCGCGTCAATGCAGACATCAGCTGATAGCGTACTCCACCGATCTTGCGACGCAGCTCGGCCTTGGCCTCGCGGCGACGAGCAGGGATGACAAAGAGCCCCAGAGTGGCCACCAAACCAGCGGTTAACAGCCCGGTTACGTCGGCTAGCGTCGTGGTGGCCAACAACATCACCAATGCTCCTAGACCGAGAGCACTTACCTCAATGAGAGCCGTGCCGGCTACAGCCATCCGCACCGATTCGGCGATTCGGTGTGCCTCTCGCTCGTGGTCGTATTGCTCGACGGCATTTTGTGCAGCCCGCCCAACGCCGTCTAGCAGGCGTGCACGATCATAGTCAAATATACCTCCCACTCGGCCTACCATACGATCGGCATATTCCGCTTGGCGTCGCCCTATGCGCTCCATCACAGCTTGCCACTGGCGCAGCTCGCTCGCCACCAACCAGTCGATCACTTGATCCACGCGTTGTTCCACCCGCTGAGGTGTGTCTGCAATCACCACACGCGCGAAGTCCATCTTGATTTTCTCCTTGTTCAACAGATCAAAAACGCGCGCCAGACGCACCGTCTCTTCAAAGAACTCGATCCCCCGACTCTCCAGTTCGTGCAGCACGTTTTCTACGTCGGCCAAACGAAAGCGAAAATCGCGCTTCATATCTTGTTGATACATCTCTAGCTGGGTCTCAATGTCCTGGATAGCGACCAAATCATCGCGCAACAGCTCAAGACGCTCTTGCACCATCCCCGAGTACTTGTTGGCCACATAGCGCGCCACTCCCAGCGGATTCAACAATTTGAGCCGGACACGTTCTCTCTCGTCCAGGATATCCACAATGTAGCGCTCGAGTGGCGCAAAGCGGCTTCTCTCCATCAACCTGTCGTCGCCATCACGTTTCGCTTGTTGTGCCAGCCGTGCAGAAACGGGGAAGATCTCTGGTGTAAAGCCCAACATATCACGCGCATTCTCAGCGATGAAAGAGACAATCTTGCTAATATCCTCCGGACGCTCCAGAATGTCGATCTTGTTCACCACGAGCACCACCTTCTTACCCCACTCGCGGATGCGCTGCAAGAATGCACGTTCGCTCTCCGTAAAAGGACGGTCCGCCGATGTGATGAAGAGCACCATATCCGAACGGGGGACAAACTCTCGGGTGATCGCCTCATGCTCACGCCGAATGGCGTTGGTGCCAGGAGTATCCACAATGTTAATCTCACGCAGCACATCCAGCGGAGCAACAGTGATCTCGGTCACTGTATCAAGCAAACCGTGTTCAGCATTGGCGCCATACTTTATCAGGTGGATATGAGTCGTGGTGGGTGTAACACCCTCCCGAAGCAGCGGTTGGCCCAGCAAGGCGTTGATCAGGGCGCTTTTCCCGGCATTGAATTCACCAACGACCACCAACAGGAAGAGCTCATCCAGCTGTCGGATAGAGCGTTCCAGAGTCGTCTGGTCCTCCATCGTCGCGTCGAAGCGCGCCAGCACCACTTGCAATTCATTCAGGCAGCGCCTCTCTTCGCTTAGCAATGCGTCTTGCTGCGGGGTGAGAATAGCACGCACCATCTCGGGTCACTCTCTGCCATAGCGAGCGATAGCCCGTTCTATCTCACGGTGTGACTCCCGCTCCCGCAGGGCAGCGCGTTTATCAAATTGTTTCTTGCCACGCGCCAGGCCGAGCTCCACTTTGGCTAGATTGTTTTTCAAATACATACGCAGCGGGACTAGAGTAAACCCCTTCTCCCGCACCTTCCCGATCAGACGGTTGATCTCATAACGGTGCAAGAGCAATTTACGAGGACGGCGTGGATCGTGGTTAAAGTAAGAAGCACCTCGGTAGGCCGCGATATGGGAATTGAGCAGCCATACTTCGCCTTCCTTGATGACAGCGAAGCTATCGCGCAGGTTGACCTGGCCTGCACGCACCGATTTAATTTCCGTGCCGGTAAGCGCAATGCCTGCCTCAAGGGTATCTTCGATGAAATAATCGTGATATGCCTTGCGGTTCGTTGCAACCGTTTTGGTCGCTTCTGCTTTCGTCTTCACAGCTCCCTCCGAAGAAGGATTTCCACGGCATATTCCAGCTGTGGGTCACGATCCGCCTCAATATCCTCTTGCGTACGCTCTACGATGATATCCGGTACAATGCCATTGTCGTTGATTTGGCGTCCCTTCGGTGTCAGCCACTCTGCAATGGTCACTCGTAGCTCCGAGCCGTCGCTCAAGGTATAAGGAATCTGAACCGTGCCCTTGCCAAACGATGGTTCTCCCACGATGGTACCACGCCTGTAGTCCTGGATAGCACCGGCGACGATCTCGGCAGCACTCGCGCTCCCCTGGTTGATCAGCACCACTAACGGGAGGTCCGTGGCCACACCCTCAGGCAATGCCTCAAAGACCTGCTCTGTGCCGCCTTTCTCGCGCTCAACAGTGATCACCCCATCGGCGATAAATTGACTGCCCACAGCAATAGCTTCATCTAACAAACCGCCCGGGTTGTTGCGCAGATCGAAGATCAACCCCTTTAGGGGAGCTTCAGAGTGCAGCTTCCTGATCGCCTGGGCTACTTTGTCGGCTGCACCCCGGCTGAACTCGGACAAGTTCACATACCCCAGATCGCCTTTCAGCCGTTTTGCCTCGACGACCTCGATCTCGATGCGCGCACGTGTGACCGTCACATCGAATGGCTCTTCAACCCCCTCGCGGAAGATAGTCAATGTGACTTTGGTGTTCGCCGGACCACGGATGAGAGAAATCGCCTCGTAGAGGCTCATCCCTTCAGTGGAAGTGCCGTCGATTTTGAGGATGATGTCTCCACGCCGCAAGCCTGCTGCAGATGCCGGGCGGCCGGGATACGGTTCCACGATAACCAAACGCCCCATTTGATCCATCCGCACCGCAGCACCGATCCCTTCGAAGCTGCCACTGGTATCCTGGCGGAAGATCTCGGCACGAGTAGGGTCGATAAAAGCAGTGTTCGGGTCGCCAAAAGCGTTCACCATGCCACGTATGGCACCATAAACGCGCTCTTTTACCGGCGGTATCTCTCCATAAAAGCGCTGTTCGACGAACCGCCACGCTTCCCAGAAGACAGCAAATTCCGCAGGCTGGCTTTCATTTTCCACTGGGGACTGAGTGGATGCCACCACGCTCCCTAACGTTCCCAATGGATACAGGGAACGCAGGAAATACCCTGTACTAAAAGCGGCCAGCATAAGCACAGCCGCCAGCATGGCTATAACCCACAATTTAACCACTGATTTCAGGAACTCGCTCATAGATCATTCCTCGTTACCAAGCACCACATCCTGCTAGCGATCCGCGGCGGTACGTTCGCGCAAATAAGCGATTGCTCGCTCGAGCTGGGGATCAAGCCCAGCCCTTCGCTCCTCATCGGAAATCGAGACAATGATATCCGGTTGCAGGCCTAGAGTATCAATACGCTGGCGGCTCGGGGTAAGCCAACGGGCGACCGTGATGTGCACAGACGATGCATCGGATAGGTCGAAAACCAGCTGTACCGAGCCTTTGCCAAACGTCTTCCCACCGATCAGTACAGCGCGCTTGTGATCCTGTAAGGCGCCAGCAACAATTTCGGAAGCACTTGCTGTGCCTCCATCCACTAACACAACAAGCGGTTGCTGAGTGATCAGTCCTCCCGACTTAACCGGATAACTCTTCTCCGGCTGGTCGCGTCGTTCTTCAAATAACACAACACCAGAGTCAAGAAACTCACTCGCCACGTCAACCGCTGCATCAAGAACCCCCCCGCCGTTGCCGCGGAGATCTAAGATAAAAGTTTGTGCCCCCTTATCCAGCAAATCTTGTAGCGCACGTCGGGTTTCCTCGGCAGTTCGTTCGGTGAACATGCGGATGCGTACATACCCGATGCTCTTGTCTGGTTCCAGTATGCGCCACTCTACCGAAGGTGTCTCAATGAGCTCGCGCGTGACGGAGACCTCCAAGGGTTCGGTCAAGCCGGCACGCTTCAGAGTAAGGCTTACTTGAGTACCCACTTCCCCACGAATGAGCAACACGATCTCCTCGGTTCTCATCGTGGTCGTGATGACCGTATCATCCACCTTAATGAGCTGGTCTCCACTCTGAATACCTGCCCTTTCAGCGGGTGAGCCAGGCATTGGCTGCAGCACCACTTCACCTTCCTTGCCCCGGATAACCAAAGCGCCGATACCCCCAAATCGCCCCTGTAGATCTGCCTTCTCTAGAGCACGCGGTTGCGGCTCGACGAAAATCGTGTAGGGATCCTGCAGCGTGGCCAGGGCTCCCCGGATAGCGCCATACACAGGAGTCGGTGCAGCAGGAATGTCGCCATAATACTTTTCCCTAACAAGCCGCCAGACTTCCCAGAAAAGGTTAAATTGCTCCGCTTCTTCAGCAGTCGGATTATCGCGGGTGAGATACCAATGCACCCCGAATCCGGTCGCCATTCCCAGGGTGAAAACGAGTGCGGTGGCCACCAACGCCAGAAGAATGCGAATGTGCAAAGGTAGCACCTGGCTGTTCGAATCTGGGATCATAGAGTTCGTTTCATTGTAGCACGCGCACAAGGGAGGGGCAAATCATCCTTGGGAAGGGTCCCCGGCTACCAACCGATTTTCCAAAGAACTCGAACTATGCCATGATGTACAACGTCTGATTGCTGGTTGAGCATAATGTGCGACTGGGGCTGTACTCATTATGAGACGTTTCAGCCACTTCATGATTGCTTCTTTAACATCGTTGACGTTGGCACATCTGATAGTTTTGGTAGCAGATGGAGCTTCTTCACGTGCCTGGGGAGTGCTGCTCCTATGGTGTGTTTCGGGGCTGTTGTGGGGTGGAGTTTTGCTGAATGGCTCCAGCCGCCTTGCTACATGGGTGCTTGGCCCAGGTCTCGGCTACGCCTATGCCATCTACCTAACGTTGCTGCTTTCCTATCTTCCCGGTCATCTGCCGGGTTGGGGCGAGGTGGTCGGACTCGATTTGTTTGCACTGGTAGCGCTCTCAATCCTTCTGAGACGAACTGGTAAATCCTTGTCACCGCATCTCTTTGGCGCCTCTGACGACAAGCGCTTCTCACGCTCTATAGCGATTCTCCTAGGGGTCATTGTCCTTATTGGCGCCTTGTTCCGCTTCATATGGCTTGATTACAGTGAGTTCCAGGGCGATGAAGCGTTGGCCATGCTGACGGCAGCTGACGTGCTGGCAGGCCATGAGGATGCGCTTTTCTTGCGTGGCAAAGGACCGGGCGAAGTATTGCTGCCCACAGCGCTTTGGAGTCTCACCGGCACCATCGACGAGGCTGCAGCACGGTTGCCGTTCGCATTGGCAGGCAGCTTAGTTCCATTGCTGGGGTTTCTGCTGGCCACCAGCTTGTTCGAAGACCATCGGATGGCAGCCGGCATCGGCGTGGTGACCTCTGTGCTTCTCGCACTCAATGGCTTTATGGTGGCCTTCTCACGCATCGTACAGTACCAGGTCTTGGTGGTACTGTTGAGCGGTCTGGCGCTGTGGTGCAGCTGGCAATGGCGAAGGAATGGGAGGGTGCACTGGCTGATGCTATGTGCATTCTTCCTAGGGAGTGCCTTGCTCGCTCATTACGACGGGCTCATGGTGTTTCCCACGATTATCTACATCATTATTACAACTTGGCGCCGACGCACAGAGCGGGAAGAGAGGATGCGCTGCCTGTCACATCTTGTAGCTGCGTTGGCTATCCTATGTCTCTCAGCAGGTCTTTTCTATTTGCCCTACTCTCTGGATACCCAGGCAGCGCGCACCGGAAGCTATCTGAGCGAGCGCATCGGTGAGACACTGTTCAAAAATAACTTGGCAAGTTTCCAACACTTCAATGTGTTCTACACTTCTTTCTATTACTATGCGCTGACCGGCCTATTAGTTCTTGTTTTTCTAGCCTGGGCGTCTCGATCTGTGTATGGCCTACAGCTCCAGCGATTGCCATGGGTGTCTCGCTGGCTTTCTGGATTGCTGGCATTCTTCGTGATCGTGTTGTTCTGTTGGCCGGAAACTCTGCGCACCTCTGCATTCGATTTAGCTTTCGTTCCCTTCGCATTACTGTTCTTTGGTGCACTGAGCTCGACAACGCTGAGTGATGGTCAGCGCGCTGTGGTCTTGTGGCTGGCAGTCCCATTTCTAGGCTACAACTTCGCGGTGGCATTGCCACTCACCCACATTTACACCGTTGTGCCGGCGTGGACGCTTCTCGCCGGGACGGTAGGGGTCAGCATAGTACATTCCATAGATCCCTCTTTGGATATCACTTCATTGCGACATCGTTGGTCTGCCCATCTAGCAGTGGCACTAAGCTGCATAATCGCGGCACTATTCGCAGGCTACCTAACACTTGCTTACTTGCGCCATGATTTCGAATTCGTGGCGGACTGGCCACGCAGCCATAGTGCGTTGTATTGGACACCTTACTCCACTTCTCCCCCCACTGGCTTCTTCGGTTTTCCCCACCGCAGCGGTTGGAAGGCGGTGGGAGCACTGTACGCAAATGGACAACTGCAAGGTGACTACGGTAGTAACGAAGAACCTGATATTACCGCCTGGTATACCCGTAATGCACCACGGGCATGTGATACCTACCCCGAACATTACTTTATCGCCAGCGATGTGGTCGACGCGTGGCCAGTGGATATGTCCCACGTCCATGAAGAATACGAGAGGTTTGCAGAAATCGGATTGCCCAACGGTAAAGACTTGGTGATTTATCGCGCCAAACCAGCTGGTGCTCCATTAGGCGTGCTCAGTTTCGACTCACTGGCAGATGTATTTGATCGGAGTGCTGTGCCAAGTGCTTTTACCCGCTCAGCGCATATCACACGCCGTATGGAAATTGAGCTGGGTGGGCTCGTGCGACTAATAGACTATGAGATGGACGCCCAACGTGCCTATCCAGGGGGGCGCCTGACCGTAACTTTATACTGGCAAGCACTGATTCCAATAGAGGAAGATTATCACGTATTCGTACATCTGGAGCAGGGAACGGCTATTTGGGCACAATCCGATGGGCGACCTGTCTGCTGGACGTATCCTACCTATGCCTGGCGACCAGGACAGATAATCGCCGATCACCATGCGTTGCCCATTCGGACAGACACACCGCCCGGCACGTATCCTATCTTGGTTGGTATGTACCGGCCGGATAACGGACAGCGGTTGGAAGTACTTGATGCAGCTGCCCGCCCTATTGCCAATGCCATACAGGTGACAACTGTCACGATACAGACACGGTGAGCACTCAGGACACCCGACAACCGGCAG
>JASFBB010000358.1:0-5988 GCA_036172345.1 Anaerolineae bacterium | reverse complement strand
ATTCACTCTGATTTGGCAGGCACTCAGCACGCCAGCAGTTGACTACACTGTATTCGTGCATGTGTTGGATGCACAGGGCAGACTCATTGCGGGCAGCGATTCACAGCCGGTTGCCAACACCTACCCCACCACCATCTGGTTGCCTGGTGAGCTGATCACCGATGTGCGTTCCATCCGTCTGGCAGATCACACGGGACAGGCGCTGCCGGCGGGTGATTATCACTTGGCAATCGGTCTGTATGAGCTGGGCACAAATGAGCGTTTGCCAGTGTATCAACCCGATGGAAAGGGTGCAGAGACAGATGCATGGATGCCACCCTCGCCGATCCGCGTTGTGCCCTGAACACGATCATTTGAGATCATCCCCGATGAACCACGGACATCCTTGAATGGGTTCTGTAACGAGGGTCACGAAAAGCGGACGGACCATAGCTCGTCACCTGGTGCTCATACTTATGGCAGCCATTGTGCTGCTCGCTTTTGGGCTGCGCGCCTACCGATTGGACTACCAGGAGCTGCGGGGCGACGAGGCAGCCACATGGGTTTATAGCATCCGCTCGTTCGCTGAGATGCTCCAAATCTACACGATCGACGCGCATCCGCCGCTGTATTATCCTTTGATGCACCTCTGGTTTCCGCTCGCCGGCACAAGTGAGTATGCATTGCGCTTCCTGCCACTGGTCAACGGAACAGTGTTGGTGGCCCTTCTGATGGCATTAGGTGCGCGCTGGTTCGGTTGGCGCGCTGCAGTGATATTGGGATTCCTGACGACCGTCAGCCCCTATCAAATTTACTTTGCTCAAGATGCACGCTCGTACACCCTGGCGACATGGTTAGGGGTAGCTTCTACGCTGGCCTTATGGCAGGCGCTGAAACACAACCGCTGGCGTGATTGGGTGCTCTACGGTGTGCTGATCCTTGTGCTCGCCTACACGCATTACTATTTCTTTCTGATCGTGGTCTTCCAGGCCATGTTTGTGTTGTGGACTGCGTGGCAACAGCGACGTGTGCCATGGCATTACCTCGCCGTCGGTGCTGCGACAGGGCTTGCCTACCTGCCGTGGCTGGTCTACGCCTGGAGATTTCTCGTGTGGTATCACGGCAACATCGACTCACCTGATTTTATCTCAGCGATGATACGCCCATTGTCAGCTTTCGGCGGAGGACAGTTCTTGACCCCACCCCTGAATTGGTTGAACGCGGGTGTGACAGTGCTCTTGTTGGCCTGGGGAGGGGTCGCCGCATGGCACGTCAACCGCCGTGGGATGTACCTGACATTTCTCTACTTGTTTATCCCGATATTAACCGTTTTTCTTGTATCGCGTTTTAAAGAGATTTTCAGCGAGCGCTATCTGGTATTGGCCAGCCCCGGTTTCATGTTGCTGTTAGCTGTGGGCACGGAGCGTGCACTGCGCTGTCGCCGCATCCGCCTAAGCCTACCGGCGGCACTGCTTATCCTTGTCTTTTTGGGCTGCACTGCTTATGCAACGAACAACTATTACCATAATCCGGCGTTTGCCAAAAGCCCTCCGTGGCGTGACGTGATGAACTACATTCGGCGCAAATCGCAACCGGGTGACGCGCTCATTTACACTGCTGCCTTACCCGAGATCATCTACTACAATGAGCGCACAGCACGATTGCCCGCTTACTTGATCCCCTATGATGTTAACACCACAGAGCAAGGTGCACTGGATGCCCTGCGGACCACCTTTGCCCATTATCAACGTGCCTGGTTGATTCCGATCCCTGCTCTGGATGCGCCAGTATCGCGATTGGTGGAACCATGGTTGGAACGCTATAGTCCACGGTTGGACGCGGTCTTCTTCCGTGCTGTCCACATTGGCCTTTACGAGTCGCCTGAACATTTCCTCAAAACAATGGTGTATCAGACGGTGAATTTTGCCGAAGCGTCTGCTCCTGACAACCTGCTCATCCGACTAGAAGGCTTCCGCTTCGGCAAAGGCGACAAGCTCCCCCCTACAACTGCGCCGGGGAAGAAGCTGGTGCTCACGCTGGTCTGGAAGGCGTATACACCGCTCGTCACTGATTATACCGTCTTCACTCATCTGATCGGGCCCGATGGCCGGATGTGGGGACAGTGGGACAATCCGCCAGTACGTGGCACCTACCCTACCAGCCAATGGTCCGCTGGTGAACGCGTATTCGATCAGTATGCCATCCCCGTAGATGCGCAAGCGCCGAAGGGCGACTATCATATGCTGGTCGGGCTGTATGAACCCAGCTCGGGCAGGAGGTTGGTGGTGTTGGATGAAAGCGGTCAAGTTGTAGGAGATGCCGTACCGCTCAATCAGCCGGTCATAATACCCTGAGTGATGCGCAAAATGACACCACGATGGGAGGTCTAAAGGAACTGTGGGTGCTGCGCTATCATTGGCCGTTGGTCGTTCTCTTAGGATTGTTCCTGTGTCTGGCAACGACCTTCAGCATCTTCTTGCCCCTTGGCGAGGCGGCCGATGAAACCGATCACTTCGCTCTGGTGCGCTTCATCGCCGAGCATGGACGTCCCCCGCTTACAATTTCAGAACGGAATGCTATTGGTCCCAAAGGAGACGCCTCGCCCGTCTATCACGGTCTGGTGGCATTGCTCAGCCAGCATGTCGATTTCACTCTCTTGCCAGCGCTGCCGGAAACACAGGCGAATCCCAAGCGCCTGATCCCCACCGATGGCTTCAAGGCCAATCGTGTCTTCCACACCGAGGATGAGCTGTTCCCCTGGCGCGGTGTGGTGTTGGCGTGGCATCTGGCGCGTCTCGTCTCGGTACCGTTGGGCGCCGTTACGATTATAGCCACTTACCTTACTGCGTTGAGCCTTGTCTCGCATCGTCGTAATCTCGCAGCGGCGACAGCGGCTTTTGTGGCTTTCCTGCCACGTTTCATCATCAACAGCGCTGTGGTGAACGACGATACCTTGGTCGTACCACTGGTGGCATTGGCGGTGTATATGATGGTGCGCATTGCACAAGGTTCTCACAAACGTCACACCTTCTTGCTTTTGGGCCTGCTGATGGGACTGGCAGCAGTTACCAAATACCATGGCTTCGTGTTGCTGCCAGAGGCAACTTTATTGTGCGTCGTGCTGGCCTGGCGCACCGCGGCTTATTCCCCATTTTCGTGCCAGGTGTGGTTGACCTGGTTGCGTCGCTGGGCATGGATGATGGTGGCCTTTGTGTTGACAGCCGGATGGTGGTTTGGCTTTCTGATCATCCGTTTCAATCAGGTGGCCGAGCTGGGCTGGGTGCGCGGTCTGATGGCACCGTTCGGCGACCCGGTGCTGACCACGGGGTTAAGCCGCTTACTTGAGATGCCAGCCAGCGCAACGCCCGGTGATACATTCGGCTGGAGTGACTGGGCGGAGCTGCTGTTTCGTTCGTTCTGGCTCACCTATGGATGGCTGCATATTTTCGCGCCGACGTGGGTCTACTGGGCGCTCGGTGTCTGGTGCCTATTGGCAGCAGCTGGTTTGGGAGCGTGGCTGGTGAAACGTTCGGTCACCGGCTGCGGACAAACCGGTCCACGTGTCAGACTGCTGGACCTGTCCACATGGCGTTGGGATATTATCATACTGGTCCTGCATCTCTTGATTTACCTGGGTATTGTTACGATGCGTCAGATATCACGGCCGGCGCGCGAGACAGCACAGGGGAGACATCTCTATCCGGCTCTGACCGCACTCGCCTTTTTCATCGCGTATGGGTTGAGCGTCCTGCCAGAGCTCGCCCGCGATCTTGCGCGCTCCGTGCGCTCGCGACTCTTAGCTCCTCATGGAGCACAGAGAGTGGCAGGCAAGATCCACGTCCAAACATGGGGCACGCTGTGGCTTTTCTCATTGCCGTCCGCGCTGCTGATGCTCAGTGTGGTCGCGCTCCCGAGCATCATCCTCCCTAGATATCTACCCTATTTGCCCATCCGTACATTCCATCCGAAAGGAGTTCCTATTGAGCATCGCCTCGACGTCTCCTTCGCGCCAGGTTTGCGATTCTTGGGTTATGACCTACCTATGCTGTCAGATGCAGAGTCGCCTTCTTTTGAGGCAGGAGCAGGTATTCCGATCACCATGCACTGGTATGCCGGTGCATCTCAAGCGCGCGACCACCTTGTGCGCCTCTGTTTGCAGGATACACAAGGAAGAGAGACACTCTGCACCTATGCATACCCTCTGGACGGGCGTTACCCTATGCGTGCTTGGGAGGTCGGCTACTGGATACGCGATGAGATGATCATACCCACATCCGCTTGTCTGTCGGAAGGGGTCTATATGTTGAAGCTGGAGCTGCTTCCTTTGCAGGTGGACTCAGCGGCCACATTCGTAGATACAAAGTCACCACGCCATGAGCCGGTTACGCTTGGCCATATCTACCTAAAGGCATCTGCGCGCGGGACCAAGGTACCGCCACGTGTCGAAGTGTGGACAGCTCAAGGGCTGCTGCGCCAGGAAATACTCCGCGTGTCGCAGTTGCGTCAGGGGTTTACCGTGTTCGTACGACAGACAACAAACGCACCTGCTGAAGGAGAAAATCCATTGGGTTGGTTAGCAAGTCGAAAGGACTCAGCACAGAAATGGTGGCCGACGGCTTCACACATAGTATGCCATCTGCCAGGAGGTGAGGAGATTCTAGCGCACAGCTTCATAACAGACGCATCCGTGCGGCCAGGCGAATACCTGCTGCAAACATCAGAGGGATCGGAGACTAGCTTGCTTGTGCAAGTCGCGACACGCTGGCGTGACTTTGATGTCCCCGCTCATGTGGCAATGCACCAAGAGACCACTGTTGTGCGCTGTGACGAGGGTGACCCTGATCCGTGTATCGAGCTGGTACACTATGAGCTGGAACGCTCGCCGCGCTGGCCTGGAGAAAACATTTCAATCACACTGCATTGGCGTTCCCGTCAGATGATGAGCCAGCCTTATGTCATCGTATTCTATCTGCTGGATCATATGGCGCGTATAGGGGGTCAGCTGAACTGGTCGCTGGGAGGCCACTATCCTAATGTGCTGTGGGCGCCGGGCGAATATGTCCCAGAAACCTACCAGCTGCCTGTGTATCCACATGCGCCGCCCGGTCTGTACACGATCCAGCTGGGCCTCTTCTATACAACCAATGAGCGTGGAGGTGGTGCCTATACCTGGCTGCCACTAAAAAGTGTTTCCTCCCAAATGCCTCCTGACCGCCTTTATTTAGGACAAATACGCGTCAAGGATGTAGCCGAAGGTGGCACACCCTCCCATCCGCGCCTGGTCACATTGGGCGATCAGATACAGCTGCTCGGCTACGACTTGTCACCCTCGCTCGGGACACCTCTGTCGCTGGGCCAGACACTCCGTTTGACACTGTATTGGCAAGCCCTTCGACCGCCCGAGGGTGATTATACGGTTTTCACCCAATTGCTCGGGCCGGATGGGCTTGTGTGGGGACAACAGGACAACCAACCGCAAGGCGGGCGCTATCCGACTTCTCAATGGGAAGTCAACCAAACGGTAGTGGATCGTTATGAGCTGAGCCTACGCTCGGATGCCCCACAGGGTTCATATCGTTTGCTAGTGGGTATGTATCTCCTGGCATCCGGCCGACGGCTGCCGGCTGTCCTAAGCAACGGAACTCGTCTGCCAAACGACGCCATTTCTCTTGCCGATCTCCACGTGGAGTAGGTGTCACGGATGCGCCGCTTTCCAGCTCTGATCTTCGTGTTGATGGCCTTTATCATCGCGGCAGGGAGTATCAGTTGGTTCAACTTCCTGGGTGAGGCGCCGGACGAAGTGGCTCACATGGATTTGATCCATTTTATCAGTGAGCGTGGCTATCCGCCACGTAGCTATTCAGAACGCGAGTTGGCCGGCTACAAGTCGGACTCACCCATGTTATACCACTTGCTGATCGGAATGGCTCTCAGCTGGGTTGATTATGCTGCATTGCCACGGCTAAAGGGGTACAGTACCGATCCACGTCGCCTGTTGATTTCTGATAG
>JASFBB010000357.1:0-5949 GCA_036172345.1 Anaerolineae bacterium | reverse complement strand
GGTCGGGATATGCGCCAACCCTTCTACTGCGCCACCCCCGAGGAAACCGCGGAAAGCCATCGTCTTTTCACCGCCGCGCTGGAGTCGCACCGCAGCGGGCGGGTGGTTGTGATCGCGTAATCCTGGGGGCGAAGCCATTGCGCTGCCTCTGGAGCGACTGCCAAACGTCCAAGAGCCCATAGGAGTTGGAGCTCCTATGGGCTCTTGGGTGCTCTTCGCTGTGTTGGCTTGTCTGTATTACCGCGGCGGCGCCATCATACCGAGGCCCAGTCCCAACCCCAGCTTCGGAGGTTTCTCCTTCTGGTCCTCTTTGCCGAATTGGATGCGTTGTTCGCTGTCCGTGATCACCTCCACCGCCAGGCCGAGCGATTGCAGCTCCTTGACTAGGACACGGAATCCTTCTGGAATGCCCGGTTCCTCGATGGGTTGGCCTTTCACGATCGCCTCGTAGGTGTTCACCCGGCCTGTCACATCATCACTCTTGACGGTGAGCATCTCCTGCAGGGTGTAGGCCGCGCCATATGCTTCGAGCGCCCAGACTTCCATCTCGCCGAAGCGCTGACCACCGAACTGGGCCTTGCCACCCAGCGGTTGTTGCGTCACCAAGGAGTAGGGGCCGGTGGAGCGGGCATGCACCTTGTCCTCGACCAGGTGCGCCAGCTTCAACATCGTAATGACCCCCACGGTGACCGGCTGGTCGAATGGCTCTCCGGTCTTGCCGTCATAGAGGATCATCTTGCCGGTGGTGGGCATCGGGACGTCGGCTGCGCGCATGCATGCAATAGCCAGTTGATCGACCTCCTCTGCGCTCATCCGGTCCAGATCCGCTTTGAGGAGCTCCTGAGGCAGCCGGGCGTAACGTGGATCGGGGTTGTGTTCACGCTCTTCGCGCAGGGAGTGCAGCCATTCGCGCAAACAGGCGATGCGCACGGCCTCGCGGGCTTGCACCCCTAATGCCTCGGCGCGGCGTGCACCCTCAAAAGCCAGCAAAAAGTCTGGATCATATCCCCGCTCGCGCAGCCACTCGCGCAGCACGGCACGTCGGGCGTAGGTCTGATCCATTGCCAACCGCTCCGGATCGTATCCCTGCTCACCCAGCCAGCGCACCAGATAGAGTGCCATCACCTCATTCTCATCTTCTACATCTTCGGGGGATATCTCATCTTGTCCGAGAAACCAGCTCCATGCGCGCTCGCTCACAATGCGCCATGTGTGGTCGATGAGCCATGCACGCGCCAGCTCGGCGGCGATCTCGTCTTCACGCGCACCGTCAAAGACGGAAGAGATCGCCCGGAAGCCCAGACGCGATGCCGCCCAACCCAGGTGGGTTTCCAGGATTTGGCCGATGTTCATGCGCGCCGGCACACCCAAAGGGTTCAGGATGATCTCGATGGGTGTGCCATCTGCCATAAAGGGCATGTCTTCGATGGGCACCACTTTGGAGATAACACCCTTATTCCCGTGGCGACCGGCCATCTTGTCGCCTTCGGTGATCTTACGCCGTTGGGCGACCATCACGCGCACCATCTTGTCCACGCCGGCCGGCAGGTCACGATGTTCCTCGCGGCTGAACTCGCGCACGTCCACCACGATGCCCTTCTCACCGTGGGGAAGGCGCAAGCTGGAGTCTTTCACCTCACGCGCCTTTTCGCCGAAAATAGCGCGCAGCAGCTTCTCCTCCGGGGTGAGTTCGGTCTCACCCTTCGGGGTGATCTTACCCACCAGGATATCTCCCGGACGCACTTCGGCGCCAATGCGTACAATGCCGCCCTCATCGAGGTCCTTGAGCGCGTCCTCGCCCACGTTGGGGATATCTCGCGTGATCTCCTCTGCCCCCAGCTTAGTGTCGCGCGCTTCAACTTCGTGTCTCTCAATGTGGATCGAGGAGAACTTGTCACGGCGCACCAGATCTTGGCTGATCAGGATGGCGTCTTCGTAGTTACCTCCTTCCCAGCTGAGAAAGGCGCACAGGACATTCTGACCCAGCGCCAGATCACCGTATTCCGTGGAGCTCGAGTCGGCCAGGACGTCCCCCTTGCGCACTCGATCTCCTTTGTGGACGATGGGGCGCTGGTCAATGCAGGTGGACTGGTTGGAGCGGCTGAACTTGCGCAACGTGTACACATCCAACTCACCGTTATCGCGCCGTACCACGATGCGCTCGCCGGTGACGTTGATGACCTTGCCATCCTCTCGTGCCAAGACCACCTGTCCCGAGTCGATGGCCGCCTGAAATTCTATGCCGGTACTCACGATGGGCGCCTCAGGTTGCACCAGCGGCACCGCTTGACGCTGCATGTTTGAACCCATCAACGCGCGGTTCGCATCGTCGTGCTCCAGGAAGGGGATCAGTGCCGCGCTGATCCCCACGATCTGTTTAGGTGAAACGTCCATATAATCCACGCGTTCGGGGCTTTCGAGGAAGAAGCTTTGATGACGCCGCACGCTGACGCGTGACTCGAGAAAATGACCCCTTTCATCCAACTTGGCGTTAGCCTGCGCGATGGTGTAGCGGTCCTCTTCATCGGCTGACATATACACAATTTCATCGGTCACGACAGGTCTGATCTTGACCGTTTCCTCCGTGGGCAACTGGCTGATGCGGATGGCGAGCTCTTCATCGATCTGTGTTCCCCGCTCCGCGATCACCTCGCCTGTTTGCGGGTCTACCACATCCTCCCGCAGCACCTTGCCCACCAGCTGGTCTATGTCCTGGGGGAGTAGCTCGTTGATCACTTTGCGGTATGGCGTCTCGATGAAGCCATACTCATTAACGCGTCCAAAGGTGGCCAGGCGCCCAATAAGGCCGATGTTGGGGCCTTCGGGGGTCTCGATGGGACAGATGCGTCCATAGTGGCTGTGATGGACATCGCGCACATCAAAACCAGCTCGCTCGCGACGCAGGCCACCCGGCCCCAAGGCACTGAGCGTGCGCTTGTGGGTGAGCTCGGCCAGGGGGTTTGTCTGGTCCATAAATTGTGAAAGCTGGCTGCCGCCGAAAAACTCGCGCGTGGCAGCTACTATCGGGCGGATGTTAATCAGCGCTGTAGGGGTGACTTGCTCGGGGTCCCGAATCGACATACGTTCCCGAATCACCCGTTCCATACGCAACAGGCCGATGCGCAGCTGGTTTTGGATCAACTCGCCCACCGTCTTCACGCGACGGTTGCCCAGATGATCGATGTCATCCGGCGATTCGTACCCATTGTTGATCAGGATCATATGAGCCACGAGTTTCACCAAATCATTCGGGGTCAACGTGCGCTGATTGAGTGATTCGTGCAGGCCCAGGCGGCGGGAGAGGTGATACCACATCACCCTGCCAAACGGCCGGGTCGCCAGATAAGCTTCCACATCCTCGAGCGTCGCCGACTCTTGATGGCATAGTCGCTGATAAAGGCGCACGAGAGCTTCATCAACGGACAGGTTTCGGACACTCTGTACCAACGCAATCGCCTCAGCTCGATCCATGTCGGCCTCGGAGACCTCAAACAGGTGCAGCAGATCACCCAGCACACCGCCTACCTCTTCACTGGTATAGGGATCGAGCCGGCGATTGAGCTTGTACCGCCCCACTTTGCCCAGGTCGTAACGCCGGGGTGAGAAGAACAGTGAATTGAGAAACGCTTTTGCGTTGTCAAGGGTGGGCGGATCACCCGGACGCAGCTTCTTGTAAAACTCCAGCAGTGCTTCATCCACCGACTTCGTCGGGTCGCGCTCGATGGTCGCTTCGATATAGTGGTGGTCGGAGTAAACGTCCTCCATCTCGAAAAGCCGGTATAGCTCCTCATCGCTGCCGTACCCCACCGCGCGCAGCAACATAGTGACCGGCAGCTTCCGTTTGCGATCCACTTTAACCGAGATGACATCCCGCTTGGACGTCTCGAACTCCAACCATGCCCCTCGGTTGGGGATGAGTTTCGCAAAGCACAACGCGCGACCGGTTCCCCGATCCTCCTCCACCGTAAAGTATGCCCCCGGCGAACGGATCAGCTGGGAGACCACAACCCGTTCCGCACCGTTGATCACGAAGGTGCCGTTGTCCGTCATCAGGGGGAAGTCCCCCATAAACACATCCTGATCGATGATCTGTCCGGTCTCTTTGTTGATCAACCGGACCTTTACCCACAAAGGACTGGCGAACGTTATATCTCGTTCGCGGCATTCCTTCTCCGAATACTTTGGCTCATCGAAACGGTAGTCGAGGAAGTGCAGTTCCAGGTTTTTGTTGAAGCTGACAATAGGCGAGATTTCCTGGAACAGTTCCCTGAGCCCTTCTTCACAGAACCAGCGGAACGATTCGATCTGCACCTCAATCAGGCGCGGTAGTTCCACCACATCTGGAATACGGGCATAGCTTTTGGATGCTCTCATATATGTCATAGGCTTCTCACTCCTCACCTGCGCAATGCTAAGTCTCACCGACACATTCCAAACTGCTGGAGCAAAAAATTAATAGAAACGGATGGAGCTAGAGACCTCATATACACCAGTTCAGGCTTCAAGTTTGTCAAACCCTTGTCGCTGTCGCAGAAAGATCAAAACGGGCACGCGAGAAGAAACTGAGATGGTCGAAATTCCGCCTCTTTGGGGTAGGTCTGCCAAATTTGCGCTTACCACGGCAACTCTGGTCTGCGGTCGCGTCGCAAAGAACCACCCTGTCCCTGCCGACCAATCGACAGGGGTCTTTTGCATTTGTAAAAAGTTTTTATACCTCATAAGGATATATTTGTCAAATTTCCATTCCCCTCGAAGGTGTTGAAAAACGTCTAATCTATTTCTCTACCCCCAATCTGGCAGGGGCACGGCATGCCGTGCCCCTACGGCCGTAATGCCCCAGGGGACTTTTTCAACACCCTCCCAGAAACGCTTTGACGCAACCGAATAGTGATAGTATAATCACTTATGTAGTGATCCATCCGCAGCGTGCACAGGGGAAACAAGTTCTATGGAGACCCTCAAGCTCCAGCCTGAGCAAAATGGACAGCCCAATGTGGTAAGCACCACTTTGCCCCCTGGCACTGTTCTGCAAGGACGCTATCAGATTATCAAAGTGATCGGCTTGGGAGGTATGGGGGCGGTCTATCAGGTGCGCGACAAACATTTTCAAGCTGCGCAACGTCTATGTGCGCTAAAGGAGATGATTGTCAACACCAATGACCCCTCTAAGCGCCACCTCGCCGCCCAAATTTTCGAGCGGGAAGCAAACATTCTCGCTACGCTCAGTCACCCTTCTATTCCCAAAATCCACGATTATTTCACCTATGAAGAGCGTCACTATCTTGTGCTGGAGTTTGTGGAGGGAATGGATCTGGAAGCGGTGCTGCGTTTAGTCCGCGCACCGCTTCCGGCCGACCGCGTCGTGGACTGGGCTATCCAGATCTGTGAGGTATTGACCTACCTCCACGAGCATGATCCCCCCATCGTGTTCCGTGACCTGAAGCCTTCTAACATTATGGTGCGTCCCTCCAATCGCATTGCGCTGGTCGACTTCGGCATCGCACGCACGATCAATGTGGGGGACAAGGGCACAATGATCGGGACGGAGGGCTATTCGCCCCCCGAGCAGTACCGAGGGGTTGCTAGTCCACAGGGAGACATCTACGCACTGGGCGCCACCATGCACCATCTGTTGACGCGCCGCGATCCACGCTTGCATCCGCCCTTCAGCTTCACCGAAGAGCCTCCTAGCCGCGCGAATCCCTCGGTGTCCAAGGAGTTAGAGGCCATCGTTATGAAGGCGTTGGAATACGACCCAGCAGCGCGTTATCGCAGTGCTGAGGAAATGAAGGCAGCTCTGTGGAGCTGGTATGCCTCCTCGAAAGCCTCTGCTGCAACGTTGGCCTCCCTCCATCCCTATACCCCTGTATCCGTTGACAACCACTCAGGCATGCCGGCCTCCTCCATCGAGTCCCATGCTGGCCCAGATGTGGCGGTCGTGGCAGGCGA
>JASFBB010000356.1:0-10109 GCA_036172345.1 Anaerolineae bacterium | reverse complement strand
GGAGGAGCCGCCCCGGCCCGACGATGTGTTCCTGGCCGACGAACTCGTCGAGCGTGCGCGGTCGCATGCGCGCTGCCAAGGGCGCTTCACGCTCAATGCGTTCCTCGCTCAGTCGCTCGAACATATCCTGCACCGTTTTTTACTCCTGCACCCTCAAAACCATAAGCCAGAAGCGCATCCCATCGGGGTGGATTGGGCTCGTCCCATGTACCATATAATGGTAAAGCTAAGGCTGGGCGGCTGTCCAGTATCCCTTTGTGGAGAAGCGTGGTGCCTGTAAGGAGTGAACCGCTCCCTCACGGTCGCGGCTCGAATAACCCTCAACACTCCATCCTTGACACATCCCTCAAACGCGCGTATCCTTCTTCTCACCAGTTCCACTGACAGCACTGCACCCGGCTGCGTAATATTCCAACCTTGGGAGACAGGTGGATGGACATATTCGAGAAAATTAAAGGTTTTACCCGTGCCAAGGAGGCGATGCGCGGCGGTTACTACCCCTACTTTCGTGCCCTGGACCACACCGAGGGCACCACGGTCACCGTCGATGGCAAGACGCTGATCATGGTCGGCTCCAACAACTACGTGGGGCTGACCACCCATCCGCGCGTGCGCCAGGCGGCCATCGAGGCGATCGAGAAGTACGGCACAGGCTGCACCGGCTCCCGCTTCCTGAACGGCACCCTGAAAATCCATCAAGAGCTCGACCGCCGTCTGGCCGAATACATCGGCAAGCCCGCCGCCCTATGCTTTAGCACCGGCTATCAGACCAACCTGGGCACCATTTCCGCGTTGGTGGGCCGCCGCGACGTCGCCGTGGTGGACAAGGAAGATCACGCCAGCATTGTGGACGGCTGTCGCTTTTCGCTGGGCACCGTCAAGCGCTTCCGCCACAACGATATGGACCATCTCAAATACGTGTTGGAACAAGTGAAGGACGCCGACGGTATCCTGGTCATCGTGGATGGCGTCTATAGTATGGAAGGCGACATCGCGCCGCTGCCTCAGATTGTGGAATTGTGCAAGCGCTACGGCGCACGCCTGATGGTGGACGATGCCCATGCGCTGGGCGTGTTAGGCGGCGGCCACGGCACCGCGGCGCACTTCGGCCTGGTGGACGAAGTAGACCTCATCATGGGCACCTTCAGCAAGTCGTTCGCCTCCATCGGCGGGGTGATCGCCGGTGACGAGGATGTGATCCACTACATCCAACACCATGCCCGTCCCATGATCTTCAGCGCCAGCATGGCGCCGCCCAACGTGGCGACTGTGCTCGCGTGCCTGGACGTGCTGGAAAGTGAGCCTCAATGGATCGAGCGCTTGTGGGAGAACACGCGCTACATGCATGAGGGTTTCAAACGCCTAGGGTTCAACACCGGTAACAGCCAGACCCCCATCATCCCGATCATCATCGGGGATGACTTTCGCACGGTAGGTCTGTGGATGGGGCTATGGGAAGAGGGTGTGTACACCAACCCGGTGGTCGAGCCAGCGGTCTCTCCGGGCGGACAGCGCCTGCGCACCAGCTACATGGCCACCCACACACGCGACCAACTGGAAAAGGTACTCCAAGCTTTTGAAGTGGTGGGCAAGCGCACCGGCATCATCTCGTAAGCTGGTGGTTCGGATCGGCGCAGGTCAGCAAGGAGGGGCGCAGCGTGCTGCTCGGTTTGATCCCTCCGCACCGCGACCATTTATCCGAGCCGCGACCGTCAGGGAGCGGCCACCCTAAAGAGGCCACCGACGGGCTAAAGCCCGCGGCTGGTGACCTTCGTAGGGGCAGATTCAGAACCTGCCCCCACGGGATTTGGCGCCAGCCGGCTCATCGTATCCCCTCGTTCATCCCATCGCGCGCGATGAGCGCCGCCCCCAACGCGCCGACGATTTGAGGCTCTTCGGGCACAATCAAGGGGTGGCCCAGCGCCTCCTCCAGTGCGCGCACCACACCCCGGTTGCGCGCCACACCACCAGCGAACATCACTGGTGGCTCCACGCCGACGCGGGCGGCCATGGCCGCGACGCGGCGCGCGATGGAACGGCAGATGCCGGCGACGATCTCTTCCCGCGTCACCCCGTCCGCGACCAGGGTCACCACCTCGGATTCGGCGAACACGGTGCACGTGCTGGAGATCTCAGCGGCACGCTTGGCGCGCAATGCCCAGTCGCCCATCTCGGCGAGCTCCAGCTGCAGGACGCGCGCGATGACCTCCAGGAAGCGCCCCGTGCCAGCGGCACATTTGTCGTTCATTGCAAAGTCCAGCGGCCTGCCACCGGCGCCCACCGCCACCACTTTCGAATCCTGCCCCCCGATGTCGATCACAGTCTGCACCTGGGGGTACAAGAAATGGGCGCCGCGAGCATAGCATGAGATCTCGGTCACCTGCTGGTCGGCAAAATCGACCGACACCCGCCCATAGCCGGTTGCCACGATGCGCCGCAGCTGCTCACGCGCGACGCCCGAGCGCTGCAGTGCGATCTTCAGCGCTTCCTCGGCAGCCCGGCGGCTGCTATACCCAGTATCCACGATAGACCACCCGACGATGCGCTCCGCTTCCAGGATGAGCGCCTCACCCGAGGTGGAACCGATATCAATGCCTGCTACATACATGGCGAAGGATCCCTTACAGTAATCTACGAGAGCATCTCCATAAAAGCTTCTATGCGGGTGCGCAATGGGCCCAGCTGCAGATTGCTGGGGTCGATGCAATCTCCATCCAGGATGAGCAACGGCACCCCTTCCCGACGCAGGTGCGCGCGCAATACGTACAAAGCCCCCGCCGACTGGCGACAACCCCAGTGGCTGAAATGAATCGCTCCCTGGCAATGATACCGCCGGATGAGGCGTAACGCCATCTCCGCACGGCGTTGGATGGGGCCGTTGAAGAAGAGAGATACGATCTTGCGCGCCAGAGAGCGCAGCGGCGCGCGCTCATCCAGCTCATCCCACCAGAGCGTGCTGATCTCCTCCCAGGCGATAACACTCCCCAGCTCGTCTTCCAGGATGGACAGCAGGGCACTCTCGAAGTAGGGCATCAGGTGCATCCAATACACACGCACCCTTTGATTCGCCTGTTCGGGCCGTCCATCGGCAACCCGCTGGGCTGTATAGTCACGCAGTGCCTGATAATAACGGATGCCGCTCGGATGGCCGAACATCGCAGTGAGCATAGCAAGCTGATCGCGCATGCCCGACCCCCGCAGCGGTGCCGGCTCTGCCTCGCGCAAAGCAGCGACCTCTAGCGCCAACGCGCGCGCCTGATTGGACAGGCGGATCGCCTCGCGCAGACGGTCCGGATCGAAAGCGATGCCCAAGGTCTCACACCAATGTTCGATCAGCTGCTCCAGCTGAGCTGCCAGATAATCCACTGCCGCCTCATCGTCACTCTGGGGCACATCGAGCAAGAAGAAGGGTTTACCTTTTGCATATGCGAAGTTGCCCACCATTTGACCGGCCAGGTCGCAGGCATGTGACGTGGCGACACCGGCGTCTACGCGTGGAAAGAGCTGACTGGCGTACAGGCCTGCCGCACTACGATGCACCGTGCACAGGTCAACCGGATAACCCGACGCCGCAGATTGCGACACTCCCAGCGCGCTCAGTCCTATCGAGGCGGCAAGCCCGGCCCATGTCTCGGGGAAGAAGGGCACGATCCCCAATCCCCAGAAGAGCTCGCTCGGCACGAAGATGTTGCTCCACACCACAGGACGCGTGCGCGAGGCATAGGCACCGCGCGCCATCTCCAGGAAGAAGTCTGCCGAAACGTAGTGATGGGGCTTCTGGGGGCGTCCGGCGAGCAACGCACGCACCAGGCGTAGCCCAAGCGGCGAGCGCAACAGCCCTCTCAACAGTCGAATGCGGAGATCGCGTGGGTCATCCATGCGCACGTACCGTTTCTAAGAAAGCTTCCACACGTGTGCGGTGCTGACCGCTCAGCGTTTCATCCTCCAATTCCAGCAACAACACCGGGATGCCAAGGCGTTCCATAGCTGCCTTGAGCAAAGGGTATTCGGCCAGCGGCAGATCGCAGAACTTGCTATAGGCACAGATGACAGCATCCACTGTGCGCTCGCGAGCCAGCTGGGTGAGGTACTCCAGTCGCCGCGAGGGTACGCGCATACGGGGAGCGGGGGATTTGCCGAGATATGCCTCGGCCAACGCCATCAGGAGATCGTCAATCGTTTCGCCCGTCTCGGCGATTATCTGTGTCATGGAAAGTTCATCCAGGTCGGAGACTTCGGCGACCACGCGCGCGCCGGCCGATTCGAGCTGGCGCACCAGCGCAGCCGGCGCCGCCAGCTCGGCGATCAGCAACAGGCGCATCCCCGAACCGTTCGCTTCGCCTGTCAACCCCAGAGCCTCCGCGGAAGTGGATAAAGCGTCTATCTGGTTCTGCAGCGCTTCATGAACGCGCTGTGGGTGTTCGGTAAGCGCCAATCGGCACAGGCGGCGATACGACGGGGTGGGCAATGTGCCATCCAGCCAGCGCGCCTTCAGCGCGGTCAACAAGCGGCGCTGGTGGTTGTAGAGCGCGATCGCAGAGCGCAACCGACGGGCGGTCAACGTCGTGCCGGTGTGCCGTTCCAGCTGTCGCGCCAGCCCAGCCAACCGGGCGGCAAAATATCGGATGGCTATGCCATCGTCTGTGCGCGGCACCTCCAAACTGCCCCAGATCGGCACCGGCACACATTCTGCCCAGACGTCCTGCAGGCGGCGCAGCGAGTCATCCTCGTCCGTGAAGATCACCGCCTGGACAGGGGGTTTCTCTTCCAGGAAGCTGGCCAGCAGATTGCGGGTCAGCGCGCAGAAATTGCGCGGCAGATAGGCCTCGGCAGCGGTGGGCTTGACGGCTGTGGGGAATATGCGCACCGGCGTGCAGCCCAACGCGAACAAAAGCTCGCGCGGCACGAACGCGCTGAACAGGCCAACTATCGCTTCCTCAAGCCCAGGGGTGCTCATGGCAGAGGAACTTCACCTCCTGGTTGTCCTTTGGGCCAACGCCGCACCTCATACAGACGCGGCCGTCGTTTCAACGCCTCCACCACCGGCTCCTGGTCGCCCTCACGGTCGTGATACCAGGCGTTGACCTCCCAATTCGGTTCATTGTATTCGAGCGCGCGTTGTGCCAGCAGCCAGGTCATCGTGGCGAAATAATAGTCCGGCGCTGCATCGAGCATGTAATCAGCTTGGCGCAGCGTCCACTCGGCCACCGTCTGTCCATCCACCACCGGATAGCGCGGGTCTTCGCCCGAACCCTTGGTAGCGCCCCCTTCGGTGGAGATCAACGGGATGGTGAACCCAAAGAGGTCGTAAAATTGATCGTGCCAGGCGATGAAGTGCAGAAAACAGGTGGAATCGTCGGCCAGGTTGTCTCCCACGTAGTAGCCGCCCGGCTCACGCGCCGTGGCACGCGCGTGGTTGATCTGGGCCACCTGTTCCGGGGTCAACTGGTAACGTTCGATTTCCGCCGGGGTCAACGGACGGCTCGTCAAGTTCACCTCGTCGTAGGGATAGTCAGGCGGGTGATTGATGTTGTAATTGTGGATCGGCGCCCAGGAGAAGTAGAGGACGCTGGTGTTGCCCTGCGCGCGCAGAGCGTCGAAGAATCGGTGGAAAAAGTCCTGCTGCCAGTTCGACCTCTTCTTAGAGGGAGCGAACATCGAGGGCAAGCTGGGATAACCGCCTGCCCGGTAGATCGCGCGAGCGGCATCCGCCCAAATGTGCGCGAGATATTCCGGCTGGGGCACTCCGCCTTTCTGACACCAACCGCCCGGCTTCCCAGGCAAGTTGGGCTCATTGTAGAGCTCGTAGTAATACACCCCCTTGGCCACATAATGACGCACCAAAGCGGTCAAACCCTCCAGGTCGAAGGGCTCATTGCAACGCTGGTACAGGCGCAACACCGGCATAATGCCGCGCGCCACCAGCTCCTCGATCGTGTGATCGTATTCGCGTCCGCGCGTGCCGTCGTTGATCAATTTCACCCAGCGAATGTTCATGCGCGCCAGCTCGGAGACAAAGTAACTGGTTGCCTCGGCAGACTGGGCATACAGGTGAGTGCTCCAATGCACACCCAACCCATTGTCCTGCGGCGGACGCGGAAAGGCGCTGAGCGGCAACGGCGCATCCGGCAGAGGACGACCCGCCTGCTCTGCGTCTGGCGAGGTCCTCGGGGACGCGAGGGGCGAGATCAAAGCACCACCCGGCGTGCTGGCAGGTGGCGTGACCGCCGGGGTTGGGGAGCTCCTCGCTGCCGTCGTGGGCAACGAGGTAGAGACAAATTGGGAGGGTGCGTGAACATCTCTCGGAGGGAGGGTGCCCCAGGCGGCCAGCGTAACCATCACCAGCCCGCTCAAGAGAATAGCTGCGCTGAAAAGAGCAACCCGTCCCCAGTTATGCATCGTGGATCCCCACCGTTCGGGCTACCAAAATCCACCCCCCGCAAACGCATCATTCCTGCGCCTGTAACAAACGGTACAAGGTGCGGCGCGCCAGGATATCCCCGCTGATGACGCCCAACACCTCGCCGTCGCGCACCACCGGCATGGCGGATATCTCGTAGTACTCCAGCTTGTGCACCACGTCCAAAATGCTCGCATCAGGGGACACGCTGACCACTTCGCCCGTCATCACCTGCTGCAGGGGCATGTCCTGCGGCCCGCCTGCAGCTGCGGATGCGCGGGTGATGTCCCAATCGGTGATCACACCCACGAGTTTCCCTTGAGCCGAGACCACAGCCAGAATGTCGCTCTTGGTCTCGATCAACAGCCGCGCTGCTTCTCCTACGGTGCTCGTCTCGGGAATGGTGGGCAGTGGTTCCATCACATCCGCCACGGAGCGATAACGTTCACTGGAGGCAATGCGTCCGATGCTGATGCGCTCGGCGGCCTCACAGGGGAGCATATCCGGGTCGCTGACCAACAAGTCAATCAGCTCCTTCATGTTGCGCCGGATCACCGTGTCGCGCTGTGCCTCTCCGGCCAGTCGGCGCCGCTCGGCAAGCGCCTCGAACTGAGCGCGATGCTCCACCAGCCAGCGCTCCACGGCAGCCCGATTCCCCAACATATCGGGCGGGATGCGCAGTGCCTCAGGCGTTCGGATGGCATACTCCTGCGCGGCGAAGATGACTCCACCCGAGTTGACCAAGTAGTCGGTGGCGATCAACACCCCGGCCTGCCAGTAGACGGCGCGTTCCATGCGGGCACGTGCCGCCTTGCGCGCCGGGTCCGGCGAATAGGTGTTTGCGCCTTCGACGATCATGCGCCACCTGCCCATGCGCTCCACCGTCATGCTGGGGTGTGAGGCAGCGTCCACGGCGAGATAATTCGCCACCGGCGCCGCCGGGACGAAGCAGAAGGCGGACTCGCGCAACAGGTCATCGCGCGCATTGGAGAACTTGGCCGGTGATCGGCAAGCACACGCTTCGTCCAAATGCTGGAGGAAGTAGTGTAGCGCGACCGTGCCATGTTCGGCACGCAGGCGCAGCAGCTCCTCGACCGGCAGACCGCCCTCACAAAACAAATAGCCTGTCTCATCGCTCACGCCCAAGATACGCGGTGCCTGCGCCGCGCCGCCGGATCCCTCACCCGGGCAGCCCGTCACCAGCATGCGTGCCACATGAGACCCCACCGCGCCGAATCCCTGGATCAGCACCGTCAAATCGGCGCATGAGGGCACTTGCAGATCGGCAAATTGGGGCAGCACTTTCAGGCGCGGCATCTCCTCGAGAAGAGTGTAGATGGCGATCACCACACCGCCCGCGGCGGCGCCTAGCTCGTCGATGCGGTTGCCACCCATCTCCACCGGCTTGGAGAGCGCGCAATCAAGCCCGGTTTCGATGGCGATGGTCTTCATATCGGCATCGTTGGTGCCGACATCCGGCCCAGGGAGATAGAGCTCCCGATAGCGGTGGATGAGACGGGCAAAGCGGCGGATGATCTCCGCGCGTGTTTCCCCTTCCACGCTGGGATCGGCCACGATACCGCTCTTGCCGCCACCATAAGGCAATGCGGCAGCGGCATTCTTGAGCGTCATGCCGCGTGCCAGATTGTGGATCGCGGATGGGGTTACATCGGGCAGCATGCGGATGCCCCCCATAGCGGGGCGTCCCATAGCGAGGTTGTCCACGACCAGATAACCCCCTATTTCCAAGAGGCTTTCTTCATCCCACATACATACCACCAGGCGCGGTCCGAGACGGTCCACCTCAATGCCCAGGCGATGCAAACGTTCCACGTCGGTGGGACCGAATTCCATGTAGGCACGCCCACCCTCTCGTTGCAAGCGATTGCGCCACGTCCGCTCCGGCAGCACATCGTGCAGAAATTCGTCCATCCGTCTGGGGATCATAAATGTCCTCCTAACTGTCTACCCCGATGCCGAATTTCTCTTATATCTGTATATCTGGCCCCAAGGGTACCCCAACCTCACCGTCGGCGCCGCAGCGTGGCGAACTGAGGATCCTTCTCCAAAAGGAGCTGCAAGCCGGTGACGAGGTCCACGCGTGGTGTGTAATGCAACAATTTTTGGGCACGCGTCAGATCCGCCACCAGACGGCTGACCCCGCCGCTCTGGGCATGCACATGCAGCACCTGCACGTTGTGTCCGACGACGTGCTCAATTGTCTCAACCAGCTGGTTGACACTCGTCTCCTGCCCCGAACCCACGTTGATAACCTGGCGGTCGACATCCGGCGCCGTGGCAGCCGCAACCAGGGCATCCACCACGTCATCGACATAGACATAGTCGCGTGTCTGCGTCCCGTCGCCGAAGACCACCAGCGAGCCCCCACCCAGCGCTTGACGCAAGAACTGCGGTATCACCGGCGCGTGCACCGGGGGGAGCGCCTGTCCGGGGCCATAGACGTTGAAAATGCGCAGGCAGACGCTCTCGATACCCCACAGGGCATTAATGGTATTAACATAATATTCGCTGGCTAGCTTGCTGACCGCATAGGGCGAAGTGGGATTCGGAGGCATATCCTCGGTAACCGGCTGGCGCGGTTGTTCGCCATAAATGGCGCCTGACGAAGCCAGGATGACGCGCCGCACCCCCGCATCGCGCATGGCTTCCATAAGCGCTACCGTGCCCCCCACATTGGTGGCGTTGTATTCACGGGGGTAGAGAATGGATTCGGGCACCGAGACACGGGCTGCCAGGTGGTAGACGCAATCCACCTGGTATAATAGACGCCACAATTTGGGTTTGTCGCACACATCACCGCGCGTAAAGTTCACCTCCGGCAATAGGCGCGCCGGATCACCCGCGCTCAGGTCATCGATGACGCGCACGGAGTGCCCTTCGCGCACTAATCGGTTGGCAAGTGCTGAGCCGATGAAACCGGCGCCCCCGGTGACGAGGAACTGCATAGTGGTTTGTCAGACGGGCATTTGATAGATGCGATAGGTGCGGTAACGACGCGCGCCGTAAGGACCGCCGACCTTGATGATGATACGATTCATCATCTCATTGGTCTCAAGAATCCAAGAAAACTCGATGGTGGTATAGCCGCTTTCAATGGCGGATCGGACCGTCTCATACATAAGAACCGCTTCGACGCCGTGGCCACGGAAATCCTCGACAACCCCCATAATCATCAGGCGTGCGCCGGTGATCTTGCGCGCATACCACAGCGCCTTGAGCCAGCCCAAGGGGAAAAGACGACCGTTCAGATGCTTGAACACTTGATTGACATCGGGCACACATACCGAGAGACCCACAGGCCGCTCCCCCGCTTCGACGATGACACATAGACGCGGATCGAGGATTTGCTTGAGATCTCCTGCCAGCTTATCCACTTCGGCATCGGTCATAGGGACGAAGCCCCAATTGCGCACCCACGCTTGATTATAGACCTGCTTGGCACGCTGCAGCTCAACATCAAACTCCTCCATCCGCGGGCGACGTGTGACGATCCCGGCGCGCTCCTTCGCCAGATTGGTCACCCGCACCAGCTTCTCCGGCAATCCGCGGGGATCACCGCGAAATTGGCTCAGATCTGCCACATAGGCGTACACGTCCATCACCTTGGTGAAACCAAAGCGCTCCACAAATGCGTTGTAATAAGGGGGGTTGTACGGCATCATCACCATCGGTGGGCCGGGGTCCCCTA
>JASFBB010000355.1:0-1951 GCA_036172345.1 Anaerolineae bacterium | reverse complement strand
TGGAGATGGTGATGCCCGGGGACAACGTGCAGTTGCGGGTGGACTTGATTGTGCCGGTGGCGTTGGAGGCGGGCAGCCGCTTCGCCATCCGCGAAGGTGGCCGCACCGTGGGCGCCGGGGTCATCACCAAAATCCTGGAGTAAGACAAAAACGTTTCGAGCGTTCTCTTACGAGAGCAATAGGCAAGTCAAAAGCACATAGGTAGGCGAAGGGCAGAAGTATGGCCAAACAGAAGATACGAATTTGTTTAAAGGCATACGATCACCGTGTTTTGGATCAGTCGGTGCGTCAGATCGTGGATGCTGCGGAGCGCACAGGTGCCATTATAGTGGGACCGGTGCCCTTGCCGACGCGAATCGAGCGCTTCACCGTCATTCGCTCACCTTTTATTGACAAAGATTCGCGTGAGCAGTTCGAGATCCGCACGCACAAACGCCTGATCGACGTGGTGGAACCCAGCTCGAAGACCATCGATGCGCTGGTGCGCCTGAACTTGCCTGCCGGTGTTGATGTTAAGATCAAGTGAGTTCCCTATTGGGATTGCAAATCTGTCTGTTGGAACGTGTACATTGGCCTTGCTTAAGCGCGGATGGAAAGGAGGACAGGATGGGGGATGATGCAGCGATCTGGCAGCTGACCAGTCCCCTCCCCTGTGCGGAAGAGCGATGAAAGGGATTCTGGGCAAGAAATTGGGAATGAGCCAGATCTTTAGTGATAAAGGGGAGGTCATCCCCGTAACGGTTATCCAGGCAGGTCCGTGTTATGTGACTCAGGTGCGGACTCCGGAACGGGATGGCTATGCAGCAGTCCAGCTAGGTTTTGAGGAAGTCAAACCAAGCCGTCTGACCAAGCCGCAACGCGTCCACTTGGCCAAGCGCAACGTGCCTGCCTTGCGCTACTTGCGCGAGCTCCGCACGGGCGATGTCGAGCAATATCAAGAGGGCCAAAAGATTGATGTGGGTATTTTTGAAGTGGGCATGTTGGTGGACGTGACGGGCGTTTCGAAGGGACGCGGTTTTGCCGGCGTGGTGAAGCGTCATGGCTTCGGCGGAGGCCCGAAGACGCATGGTCAGTCTGACCGCTGGCGCGCTCCTGGCGCGATCAGTGCCGGTTCAACGCCTGGCAGGGTGTTTAAGGGGCTGCGCATGGCCGGCCGAATGGGTAACGAGCGCGTCACAGTGCAGAACCTTGAGGTAGTCATGGTGGATCCGGCGCGTAATCTGTTGGTGGTGAAGGGAGCTGTGCCGGGTGCGCGGAACGGGTTGCTCGTCATTCGCGAAGCGCGTAAGACCACGGTTTCGAAGGAGCGGAGATAGGCGATGCAAGTCGTAGTTAGGAATATGGCAGGCGAGCAAGTAGGAGAAGTGACGTTGCGGGATGACATCTTCGGCATCGAGCCGAACGTCCCGGTCATGCACCAGGCATTGGTGCGCCAGTTGGCGAACCGGCGCCTGGGCACTCACGACACAAAGACACGCAGTGAGGTCAATCGTACCAAGGCGAAATGGTACCGGCAAAAAGGCACCGGTCGTGCGCGTCATGGCAGCCGCAATGCACCCATTTTTGTCGGAGGAGGTGTTGCCCACGGACCTCATCCACGTAGCTATGTGCAGAGGATGCCGCGCAAGATGCGTCGCCTGGCACTGCGTGCGGCGTTGTCGGTCAAGGCAGCGACGGAGCGTATCGTTGTGTTGGATAAGCTGGAGCTGGAAGCGCCCAGAACCCGCGCCATGGTGGATGCGCTCAGGAAATTGAATGTGGACGGCAGTGCCGTGATCTTGTTGGCGGGTCGCAATACCAATGTGGAGCTTGCCGCTCGCAATTTGCCCGGGGTGTTAACGTTGCAAGCCGGTTATCTCAATGTCCGTGACCTGCTGCAGTATGATTATCTGATTATGCCGACAGATACACTGGCGGCCATTGAGCGGTGGCTGGGGTGTGAGGTGTAACT
>JASFBB010000354.1:0-7263 GCA_036172345.1 Anaerolineae bacterium | reverse complement strand
CGCGCAGGGCACCGACCCGGATTAAGCTCTCCAAAGCGCGGCGGTTGACCTGGCGCAGGTCCACCCGACGGCAGAAATCATCAATGCTGGTAAACGGTCCACCACGGGCGCGCTCCTGCAAGATGATCTCGATGGCACCCTCACCCACGTTCTTCACCGCACCCAGCCCAAAGCGAATCGCCGGTCCGGACGGCGTGTCCGCAATGGCAAAGAGGATATTGCTGGCATTGATGTCGGGCGGCAGCACTTGAATACCCATTGCGCGACATTCGCCGATCAGGGCACCTACCTTCGCCACATTATGGCGCTCCACCGTGAGCAACGCCGTCATATACTCCACAGGATAATGCGCCTTCAGATAAGCCGTCTGGCAGGTGATGACGGCATAGTCCGCGGCATGCGCCTTGTTGAAGCCGTAGTTGGCAAAATACTCAATATCGTCAAAAATACGCCCCGCAGCGTCCTCAGTGATGCCCCGTTCTACTGCACCGCGGATGAACTTCTCGCGATGTTTGCGCAGCTCTTCTTCTTTTTTCTTGCCCACCGCACGGCGCATCAGGTCTGCCTCGCCGGGTGTATACCCCGAGAGCTGCGAAGCAATTTGCATAATTTGCTCTTGATAGACGATGATCCCGTACGTCTCGGCCAGGATGGGCTCCAGGGCAGGGTGGTGGTATTCCACCGGTTTGCGCCCGTGCACACGGTCGATGTAATCGTCAATGTACTCCATCGGGCCGGGGCGATACAGGCTGATCGTCGCGACAATGTGTTCAAACTTGGTTGGCTTCATCGTGGTCAATACGCGTCGCATGCCCGCCGATTCCACTTGGAAGACGCCAGTCACATGGCCACTGCTGAGCAGCTCAAATGCCTTGGGATCATCGACGGGGATGGTGGTCAGATCGAGCCTGATTCCATGACGTGCCTCGATCAGCTCACATGCGCGACGCATCACCGTCAACGTAGAAAGGCCCAAAAAGTCGATCTTGAGCAGTCCGATCGATTCGAGCACTTCCATATCGTATTGGGTGACGATGCCTGTCTCGCCTTCCTTAGTGGGGCGGTGAAGAGGCGTGTACTCGACCAACGGGTGATCGGAGATGATCACTCCAGCGGCATGGGTGCTGGCATGACGTGCCAGGCCCTCTAGGTGCATCGCTGTGTCGATCAACTCGCGGATGTAATCGGTGCTTTCGTAGAGTTCCCGCAGCTCAGGGGAAACCTCGAGTGCATCGCTGATTTTGACTTTGGAACCACCCGGGATCAGGCGCGCGATGCGGTCCACCTCTGGCAAAGGAATGTCCATCGCGCGTCCGACGTCCCGGATCGAAGCGCGTGCCCCCAGGGTACCGAAGGTGATAATCTGCGCAACATTTTCCTGCCCATACTTCTCGACGACGTAATTGATGAGCTGGTCGCGCTGATCGTCTGGAAAGTCCAGGTCGATGTCCGGCATGCTCACCCGACCCGGATTCAAGAAGCGCTCGAAGAGCAGATTGTTGGCCAGCGGATCCAAGTTAGTGATGCCGATGGCATAGGCGACCAAGCTGCCAGCGCCAGAACCGCGCACGTTCCACCAAATGCTGTTGCGACGGGCAAACTCACACAAGTCCCACACGATCAGGAAGTAGGTGTCGAACCCCATGTCATGGATGATCTTCAGTTCGTGTTCCTTGCGCGCTTGGATGTGCGAGTCACCGGCACGCTCACCATAACGTCGAGCGATACCTTCTTCTACCAGGTGGCGCAGGAAGCTCGCTGCATCATATCCTTCCGGCACCTGAAACGGTGGCAGGTGATATCCCTGCGGAGTCAGGTCCAACTCGCACATCTCTGCTACAGCGAGCGTATTGGTGAGGCTCTCCGGCAGCTCGCCGAAGATGGCGGCCATCTCCGCATAGCTTTTCATGTAGTAGCTGTCATCGCTCATACGCATGCGGTTTTGTTGATTCACCAGCTCGCCCGTCTGGACACATAGTAGCACATCGTGGTAGCGCGCATCGCTCTGCTTCACATAGTGCACGTCGTTGGTGGCGATCAGCTGCAGGCCGAACTCACGTGCCCAGCGCACCATCTGGCGGTTCGCCGCAGTCAATTCGGGGATGTTGTGCTCCTGTAATTCAATTAGAAAACGCTCGCGCCCAAAGGCATCCACCCACCATTTCAGGCGTTCGCGTGCCTTTTCCTCCTGGCCTCGCATAAGCAGACGCGGGATCTCTCCGGCAGCACAACCAGTAGTGGCGATGAGGCCCTCGTTGTGTGCAGCCAGAAACTCGCGGTCGATACGCGGGCGGTAATAAAAGCCCTCCAGCTGAGCAGCTGAAGCGATCTTGAGAAGATTTCGATACCCCGTATTGTTCTGGGCCAGCAAAAGCAGATGAAAGCGCTTATCGTCCACGTTCGCTTCCCGGTCGCTCATACGCCGCCCCAGAGGGGTCAGATAGATTTCTAGCCCGATGATAGGCTTAATGCCACGACTCTGGGCGGCGCGATAGAACTCCACTGCGCCGTACATCGCCCCATGGTCGGTGAGCGCCAGAGCGGGCATCTCCATAGCGCTGGCGCAGCTGACGAGGTCTTTGATGCGCGACAGACCATCAAGCAGGGAATACTCGCTGTGCACATGCAGGTGTACGAAGTTGCCCATGGCTTTGCCATTATACCACGACGGGCGGGAATTACAGGGAATGGAACAAACTAAGGATGGGGGACAAGGGTGGCAATGACATCGTCGTCACCGAAGTCCACCAGGCGTTCGCCGCGATTGACGCGATTGGAGATCGGCACCTCGGAGAGCTTGAAATGGTGCCGCCGGCCACGCCCGCTGAGCACGCTGACATGTCCTTTGGTGTGGACGACGGTTGCTGCCACCACCGGACCGGCGGTTGGGGTGATCTTGAGCAGCTGGACCCCTCCACCGCCACGCCCTTGCACCGGGAATTCGGCCAAGGGAATACGTTTGATCCAGCCGCGCTCGCTCACTACTACCACCCACCAATCATCGCCGGGTTCCACCAGGGCAGCGGATACGATCACGTCATCGGCAGACAATTTCATCGCTATCACCCCGGTAGCAGAACCGGAAGCTTGGGGATTGACTTCCTCTTCTCGAAAGCGGATCGCTTTGCCCTGACGGGTGAACAGCATTATATGGGCTGTGCCGTCGGTGATCGCGGCAGCGAGCAGACGTCCGCCGTTCAGACCCCCCATCACCTGGCTCCAGCTGCCTTCGCCACTCTTAAGGTCACCGAGCAGAGTGCGCTTGACGCGGGCATTGTCAGCAACAAGGCTGAGAAATTTTCCCGGAGACAGCACACCACCCCCGATAATGGTGCTCGCATCCGGGAGAAACTCCGTTAATGCAACCCGTTCAGGAATGCGCCCAATGGTTCCGCGCCATACCTTACCGGAGCTGCTCACGAGCAACAATGTGTCTGTCGAACCAGCCGGCAGATAGAGCAGTGGTGACTCGACTGCACGCGCGGTCACACCGGTTGACGGACGCGGAAGAGCTTGGTCAGACGGCGTGCGGTAAAGCAAGCCTTTGCTAGTCACGATAATCACTTGTGGGCCTTGTGGAGTCAGCAACTGCGTTGTGGTGATACCACTACCCGCCTGCTCGCGCTCCAAGATCAGCGTGCGGCGCGGTTGGGCATATTTCTCCTTGATGGCAAGCGTCTCCTCCTTGATCACCTCCAGCTGCTTCGCCTGCGAGCTGAGCAACGCCTTCAGGTAGGCGATGCGTTGCTTGAGCTCCTTGCGTTCACTCTCCAGGTTGCTGCGTTCCAAAGCCGCAAGCCGACGCAATTGCATATCCAGGATGGCGCGCGCCTGCACCTCCGTGAGCTTAAAGCGCTTCATCAGGTTTGCTTGTGCCGTCTCGGCCGTGCGCGACTTCTTGATGATGGCGATGACCTCGTCAATGTGAGCAAGGGCGATCAGAAGACCCTCTACAATATGTAGGCGATGCTCGCGCTCGGCCAGTTCGTGCCGCGAGCGGCGCACGATGACGTTCAGGCGATGCTCGACAAAGTAAATGAGCATCTCCCTGAGATTCAGGTAACGCGGCATCGTCTTGGACACCAGGCGCGTTTCATCCTGCTCCGCCGCTGCAAGACCCTCCGGAACAGACGCTTTGTCCGCCCCATAATCCGGATTGGGCACCAGCGCTAGCATAATGACCCCAAAGCTGCTCCGTAAAGGGGTGTAGCGCAATAAATCCTGGAGCACTTTGTCCTTATCCGCCGCGCGCGAGACCTCCACCACAATGCGCATCCCTTCGTGATCCGATTCGTCGCGCAAGTCAGTGATGCCGCTGAGCTTGCCTTCGCGCACTAGCTGGGCGATCTTCTCAATGAAAGGCCCCTTTTTCACTGCGCCGTGTTGATCAAAAGGTAGCTCGGTGATGACAATGTTGCTCTTGCCGCCACCAATATCCTCGATGTCTACCCGCCCCTGCACCGGGATAGGGCCGCGACCAGTCTCATATGCCTTGCGGACCAGGTCTATCGGCTGTCCATTCTCCTCGTTGTTGCCGTAACGATAGACAATGCCGCCCGTGGGGAAATCGGGCCCTTTGATCGCGGTCATCAAATCATCCACAGTGATCTTATCGCGCTGCTTCCAGCGCTCCACTACCAAGATAACTGCATCGCAGACCTCACCCAAGTTGTGTGGGGGGATGTTGGTGGCCATGCCGACCGCGATCCCCGAAGAGCCATTGATCAACAGATTAGGCAACGCTGCCGGCAACAGCTCGGGCTCCAACAAGGAACCATCGAAATTGGGCATCCAGTCCACCGTGTCACGCCGAATATCGGCGAGCATCTCATCGGTGATGGGTGCCAGACGTGCTTCGGTGTAACGCATCGCCGCCGGGCTGTCCCCATCCACTGAGCCGAAGTTGCCCTGCCCATCCACCAAGGGGTGCAGCAACGAAAAGCTTTGCGCCATACGCGCCAGTGCGTCGTAGACCGAGGCATCGCCGTGAGGATGGTATTTGCCCAACACCTCACCAACAATGCGCGCGCTCTTCTTGTAGGGGGCGTCCGAGCGCAATCCCATATCGTACATAGCATACAGGATGCGCCGCTGCACCGGTTTCAATCCGTCGCGCACATCGGGCAGCGCGCGATCCAATACAGTGTAGGTGGCATAACGGAAGTAGCTCTGCGCCAGGTCACTAGTCGCGGGGATCGTGCGCAAGTTCACAGGGGAATTACTCTTCTGCCTCCTCTTCTACCACTACCTCGCCGTTCTCGGCATCAACGGCCTCAAACTCATCAGCTACCTCGGCGCCGTGTTCCCAGCGCGTGAAGAGCCAATGTTTACGTCGCGCCGCTAAGTTGCCCATCAATACGTTCATCGCAGTGTTGAGGTGATGCACATCATCCACCTCGAAACGCACCAGGTGCTCGTTGAGTACAGGATTATCGTCATTAGGATTGAGCGCGAAGACGGTCTCCTTAAGCTGCTCCGGGTTCATCTCGCCCAAACCCTTATAGCGTTGCACCGTCACCTTACTAGGGCCACCGAACTGAGCGACGATGCGGTCACGCTCTTCGTCGTCATAGGCATAGGCGCTGCGTTGTTTGCCAGATTTCTCGCGGATGAGATAGAGCGGTGCCTCAGCGACGTAGAGTCGGCCTGCCTCGACCATCGGGCGCATATACTTCCAGAAGAAGGAAAGCAACAGCGTCTTGATGTGGTGACCATCGTGGTCAGCATCAGTCAGGATGGCAACGCCACCATAGCGCATCTCGTCGAGCTGAAAGTCGCTGCCCACACCCGCTCCAATAGCCGCGACAATCGCTTTGATCTCGGCGTTGGATAGGACGCGGTTGATCTTGGGCGTGTAGGTGTTGAGCGGCTTGCCACGCAAGGGTAGGATGGCATGGTAACGTCGATCACGTGCCTGTTTGCACGAACCGCCAGCCGAATCCCCTTCGACAATGTACAGGATCGTGTGTTCGGTGGGGGTGCCCTTGGTGACGTCGGCCAGCTTCCCCAAGATCCCGGCCTCCGGTACATCAAGCGCCGAGCGGCGCATCACCAGCTTGCGCGCCTGTTTCGCCGCCTCACGTCCTTTCTGCGCCGCGACACACTGACGCACGATCGCGCGGCCGATTGCCGGCTTCTTGCTGAAGATGGCAAGCAGGTTATCATAGGTGACACTCATTACAACACCCTGCACTTCTGGTGAGGTGAGCGACTCCTTGGTCTGCGAACTAAATGTAGGGGTGTCACTCATGCGCACGTTGATGAGGGCTGTCAAGCCCAATAAGGTATCTTCGCCTTTGATCGTGGTCGACTTGAGGTCTTTGTCCTTGAGACCCTGGGCGAATTGGTTGAGCGCCTTGGTGAGGCCAGCCTGGAATCCCGAGACACTGGTACCTCCATGGGGCGTATAAATCGAGTTGACAAAGGAGTAGATCTGGGTCTCGTCGTTCGTGGTATATTGCATCGCGACTTCCACAGAGATTGTCCCGCCGTTGCCGTTCCCCTGTCCTGAGAAGAGGACGGGCGTGTCGAACAGGAGCTCTTGCCCCTCCGTGAGGAAGGTGAGATAGTCACGCAGGCCGTTAGGGTAGCAAAATGTACGCGACACCGGCTTCTTGCCACGTTGATCGATGAACTCGATGGTGAGATTGGGATTGAGAGCGGCCATCTGCTGAAAGCGTGTGGCCAGTCGTGCAAAATCCCACGGCACGTACTGATCCGGCTGGGGCCATTCCAGTGCGGGTGAGAACCACTCGCGTTTGGGGCGGAAGCGCACCTCGGTGCCGGTGCCGATGCTACGGTCGGCCGCTGCCTTGATCGCCGCAGCAGCACCCCGTTCCCCGACGACACCAATGCGCTCACCTGTGTGGGGATGCAGGATTTCCACGTCGGTCACTGGCTCGCCGCCATTCTCGAAACGCTGGCGATAGATGACTCCATCGCGTTTGACGCGCACCTCCAGCCACTCAGAATAGCCGTTAGTCGCCTTGACGCCAATGCCATGCAACCCACCTGAGCCGGAGAGATAGCCGCCCCGGCTGCCTTCGAACTTACCCCCGGTGTGCAATTCCGTCAGAGCTAGAGTCAGCGCCGATTTGCCCTTCTCCGGTTTGATCTCCACTGGGATGCCACGCCCATTATCTATTACGCTCACAGCCCCATCCTTGTGGATGACCACCGTAATACGGTCGCAATAGCCAGCCATTGCCTCGTCCACGGCGTTGTCCACCACCTCCAGCAGGATGTGATGCAACCCATGGGCAG
>JASFBB010000353.1:0-33666 GCA_036172345.1 Anaerolineae bacterium | reverse complement strand
CCAGTGTGCGCATATTGTGCAAGCGATCGGCCAGCTTGATGAGCACCACGCGGACATCGTCCACCATCGCGAGGAACATTTTCCGTAGACTCTCCGCTCGTGCGTCTTCACGCACGTTTCGGCCACTTAAACCGCTAAGATGATCGATGTGCCGCAACTTGGTGACTCCATCCACCAGCAGGGCGATTTCGCCACCAAAATCCGCCTCCAGCTGAGCTTGGGTATAGGGGGTGTCCTCGATTACATCATGCAGGAGTGCAGCGGCTAGAGTCGGGGTGTCCATACGCAAATCTGCCAGGATCAACGCAGTGGCAAGGCAGTGGGTAATATACGGTTCACCGGAAGCACGCAGCTGCCCATGATGCGCCTGTCGAGCCACATTAAAGGCACGACGTAGTAGCAGACGGTCTGCTTCCGGGCGATCTTGGCCTAACTCTTCTACCAGTGTATCGTAGTAGATATCAGAGTTCGCTTGAGCAATCATAACCCACACTTAAAGCGGGAGCTCAAATCGATCTCCTCGACGGGGAATCTCAATACGAGGCCCACGTATTCGTTCGGCCAATGCTTGAGCCAGAGCATAGCAACTTGGTTCTTCACCGTGCACGAGAAAAACTGTCCGTAAGGAGCTGGCATAGTGAATACGTTGTGCCCAGCTCACCAATTCCGCTTGATCTGCATGGGCGCTATAACCATCCGCACGGCGTATCTCCGCCCTTACATGAAAGTGTTCTCCTAAAATGGGCACCGGATCCTGGCCATCCAGCAGCTTTCGCCCTAACGTGTTCTCTGCTTGGAACCCGACGAACAGGACCATCGTGCGCGGATCTTCGATGTTGTTCTTGAGATGATGCAGGATGCGCCCTGCCTCGCACATGCCTGAGGCAGCGATAATGATAGCCGGCTCGGCAAGCGCGTTCAATTCTTTAGATGCTTCCACACTGCGCACATAGCGCAGCCGACTGAAGCCAAAGGGATCGCGGTCGTGTTCACGCAGCATCAGGTCGAGTATTTCCTCGTCAAAGCATTCAGGGTGCATACGGAATACCTCAGTGGCATTCGCCGCCAGAGGACTGTCCACAAACACATCCATATGAGGCAGCAAGCCTTCCTCCCACAGCTGATTCAGCCGGTAGACGATCTCCTGGGTACGCCCGACCGCAAAGCAAGGGATAAGCAATTTGCCTCTGCGCCGGTATGTCGCCTCAGCGGCTTGACGCAATGATTCCTTCGCCTGATCTGGTGTCTCGTGGAAACGATCCCCATAGGTGCTTTCCATCACAAGAAAGTCCACCCGGCCCACTGTTTGTGGATCGCGCAGGATAGGGAGGCCTTTGCGCCCGATATCGCCGCTGAACAACACGCGAAATGAACGTCCATTTTCGTGGACGTCCAGAACGAGCGATGCTGATCCCAAAATGTGACCAGCGTCGATGAACTGTGCGACGAGGCCTGGGACAACCTCAAAAGAACGGCCGTACTCGACAGAACGGAACAGGGGCAATACGGCCATCACATCCGCTTGCGTGTATAGAGGTTCAAAGGGGCGCTTGCCTTGACGCAGACGGCGCTTGTTCACATACGCAACATCTTGTTCCTGGATATGCGCCGAATCCAGCAGCATTAGGCCGGCCAAGTCACGCGTTGCTGAAGTGGCATAGATATGCCCACGAAAGCCGGCGCGCACCAGCGACGGCAAATTGCCACTATGATCAATATGCGCGTGGGTTAGCAGTACCGTGTCCACATCCTCTGCCTGAAAAGGCAGATTGCGGTTAACCTCGAACGCTTCTTTGCGCCTACCTTGCATTAAACCACAATCGACCAGCACATATCGCCCATTGATCATGAGCATATACATCGTGCCAGTTACCGATCGCGCCCCACCCCAGAATTGCACCCACACACGTACCTCCTGCCGCTTACGGTAAGTCATTGTACCCCACGGCGCGTACAGGTGCAACCCTGCGGCCAGAAGGCTAAAAATGCTCCTAGCTCAGCCTTTTCTTATAAAATGTAAATATTAGTACTTCTCTGTAACCGTCAAGCAAGCTGCATAGAGGATATATAATTACAGAGGGGTCACTAGGTGGTGTGCAACGCCAAACACTCAGGTCAACGTCAACAGTAGACCTTATACAGCGAGGCGATGGCAACCTGAGAGAAATCGTTCAGCGGATCCCAATTGTATTCAAGTGCGACTGCGGATTGGAATGCTCATGCCACTTTGCGCAACGTAAACTGGCTACAAGAACGGCATTCAGCTGCTAAACTGCCTTCAGCTTGACGGCGAGCAACCCAGCATACTGGATTAGTTTGCCCAACATATTTGCATTGGGCCGCTATCGCTTGACTCAGAGATGCCAATCTAGCCTCCGCCTCACGCCGCCACCGAACGTCCAAGCGCTTCAATGCCCATGCAATGGCCAATGTGACGGCTAGAGGTATACCCAGCCTCAGCAAGAACATCCCAACCATAACAGCGGTGTCTGTCAACCACTCCATCGTGTTCACCTCCCTTCTCTATATATTAGTATAACACAAAAACAGGGACGAGTCCATAGGGTAAATAAGAGGACGTTGAAAAAGTCCCTGGTCGTCCAGATTTTGTTAGGAAAATAGGCTAATAAAGCGGTAACTAAAATGTTTTTTCAACACCCTCATTCATTCAGACTTGACGATGGGGGGAAGATTGGCTTGAATCTCTTCCGCTTTCTTCGTCGCTTCTGCGATAATCTCCTCGGCCCTTCGACGTGCCTCGATCAAGATCTCCTCTGAACGACGACGCGCATCGGCAGTTATCGCCTCAGCCTTTTCCTGAGCCTCAGCGATTATCTCGTTCACGCGTCCTTTCAACTCCAGTCCCGTGTTACGAATTTGTGCACGTGTCTGAGGGCCAGATTGGGGCGCAAAGAGCAAGCCCAAAGCTGCCCCTATCATGCCACCCACAATCAAACCTGCAAAAAACTCACCAACACCATTTTCATGCTCCGCCATATGATGCCTCCTTTTACTTGGATATCGTAATCAGAACATATTGGATTTCACCGCTCCGATCGGGTGAACGATCGGACGATGCTCTTTACAGCGGCTACACAAGCCATAACCTCAATGACCGGTTTGACCGCCGAATCGCTGATAAAAACAGTACGACTGCGGACGGTGCGCACCGTGTCATCTGCCTGCTGTATAATGGGACGCAGCTCGATCTGAAAGAAGTGAACAAGATCATAGAGCTTCAGAACCAAGTATACAATCAATACTAAAATAGCGATCAGCAACAAGCCGATGATCATCGATTGCACGCCCAAAATCACCAAAAAAATGTCTCGTAACGTGGCTGCTGTTGCCGGACTGCGAAACATAAACACACCGAGCAGGATAACTCCCACTACCAGGGCCGCTACCCACCCCATCGCCGCGAGCACCGGTAGACGAGTGCCCGCAGCGCGCCACCCCCTCTCAGGCAAGTTGGGACCCGTTGTACGGGGAGCTACAGGAACATCAAACGCACCGGCATGTTGGGAGTGGTCCTCAGGCATTGTAGCTGCTCCTCTTAGCAAAGTTGCTCATAGAGTGTTTTCATAGAAATTTTATTACAGTTTCAACCACCTGGCAATGAAGAGAAACGCACCGCTGCCAAGGCTTCCCTCTATTGGATGCAAACGCCCTATAGTGAAGATTTCAAGGCTGGCGATTTCTCCGATTAGCTGTCCGACGGCAAATCCGACTATGGAAGCCAACAAGAATGCCAACAGCTGGCGTGACCTGCGCCCATAATATAAATGGAAGAGCGCTCCGAAGCTCGCTCCAAAGAGCACGGTCAATAAGAGCTCTGGTGACATATTCTTGTACTGTTACTATTACTCGATGAAACCGCCCCCAAGCACAACATCGCCTTGGTAGAATACCACTGCCTGGCCAGGGGTGATATCACGCAGAGGTTGGTCGAACTTGATATGGACGCGATTGTCCTCCAGACAAGTCAACGTTGCCGGGACGTCCGGAGACTTATAACGAATGCGTGCGGTAACACGCAAGGGCGAAGTGGGCGCCTGTCCACCGATATAGTGGACTGCTCCGGCAAATAGCTCATCACGGCCCAACTCTTCTGCACCCCCAACGATGATCGCATTGCGAATAGGATCGAGCCGTACCACATAAGTACGTTGTGCCCGTGTGATCCCTAAACCTTTGCGTTGCCCAATGGTGTAAAACGCTAAACCTTGGTGTTGACCCAGTAGCGTTCCACTTGTGTCCAACAAGGGGCCGGGACGCACTAGCTGAGGGGTATATTGTGCAATAAAGGCACGATAGTCACCATTTTCACCCGCAAAACATAAATCCTGACTTTCAGCCCGATCGTGCACGATCAATCCCCGTTGCAGAGCCATCTGGCGTACATCGGACTTCAGCCAATCTCCCAAAGGGAACAATACGTGCCGGAGCTGCTGCTGATTTAAGCGGTGAAGGACGTAGCTCTGATCCCTGGTGAGGTCTTTTCCTCGCATGAGTCGGTATTCCCCTGCCTCTGTGCGATGTACACGGGCATAATGACCGGTCGCCAGGTATTGCGCACCCAGCACCAGGGCCTCATTCAACAGTAGGCCAAAACGAACGCGTTCATTACATATGATACATGGATTGGGCGTGCGGCCGGCTGCATAAGTGGAGATAAAATAATCCACTACGATGCGCCTAAATGTCTCGCGATAATCAAGCACATAAAAAGGTATGTTTAACTGAGCTGCCACCTGGCGTGCTGTCGCTATGCTGTCTGAGGTGCAGCAGCGATTGCTCTCCGAGTCGCACGCTGCCCACAGGCGCAGCATAACCCCAATTACCGCATATCCTTGTTCGACAAGGAGTGCTGCAGCAACTGAGCTATCCACTCCTCCGCTCATAGCGACAACGACAGTGCCTCGCTCTGTCATAACGACCCACCATTCCTCACACCGGACGCAAGGTTCTCAACCGATCCACAATTGTGGGCAACACAGTCAGAACCACCCCGATATCCTCCGCTGTGGTAGAACGACCCAGAGTCAAACGCAGCGCTCCGCGCGCTAGCTGCGGTGAAATGCCCATCGCAAGCAGAATATCGCTTGGTTTTGATGCTCCCGTATTACAAGCGCTTCCACTGGCGGCACAGATACCGGCCAGATCGAGGTGCATCAAAAGCGCATTTGCTTCCACTCCCGGAATGACAAAGCTGGCATGGTGCGGCAACCTTTGAGTGGGATGACCTGTCAGCTGAGAATCGGGTATAGCTGCTTGAACACCCCGGATGAGATCGTCCCGTAACCGGGCAAGACGCTCATTCTCTGTGGCACGCATATCTTGGGCCAATTTGAGCGCTTTTGCCAGGCCGACGATGTAAGGGACATTTTCTGTGCCGGCGCGCCGTCCACTCTCGTGCCCGCCGCCAGTCTGTTGCGGCAATAACGCGATTCCCTCGCGCACAAATAATACACCGACCCCTTTGGGAGCGTAGAACTTGTGCCCCGAAAGAGACAGTAAATCCACATGGAGACGATCCACGTTTAAATCCAGATAGCCCCCTGCTTGCACCGCATCTGTATGCAAAGGGATCCCGTAGTCTTGGGCAATCTCACCGACTTCGGCCAAGGGTTGGATAGTGCCCACTTCATTGTTAGCATGTATGATGCTGATTAACACGGTATCGGGACGGATCGCGCGCTTCACATCCGCCGGATCAACCATTCCCCAACGATCAACGGGCACTAAAGTTTGCTGAAAGCCGAAGTATTCACATAGCTGCGCAATGGTATGGGTAACAGCGTGGTGTTCACATACGCTGGTGACGATGTGTCGGCCTTTGCCCGCCTGTGCCGCAGCAAAAGCGACACCCCGAATGGCAAGATTATCACTCTCTGTGCCACAACTTGTAAAGATTATCTCCTTGGGTTTGCAACCAAGCACTGCTGCCACCTCTATTCTGGCCTGATCCAATGCAAGCGCCGAAGCACGTGCCTGAGAGTGTATGCCGGAAGGATTACCGTAATGCGCAGAGAAAAACGGCATCATCGCTTCGAGCACGCGTGCGTCCACAGGAGTGGATGCAGAATGATCCAGATAGATCACTTGCCTGGTAGATGTCCCCTCAGAAATCTCTGGAGCATTTATGTCCATTTCAACTCCTCCCTACCTCCCTATAATTGTCGGTTATCATCCATGAGCGATCTAAATACTTGATAATACCTTAGACTGAGATTTCTGTCAAGGCAATGTTTGGAAAAGTTGCCTGAATTATTCATTTATACTTTACTGCTCTGAGTCTAAGTGCCGGAAGTCCTCCACCATCCTGAACCACAAGATTATCATCGAGAAGCCCTGAAATTTTCCCAAAAAGCGCTTGCTGGCTCGGCAATAGGCTGCTATAGTAGAAACACAGGATAATTTTAATGGAGCTTCCACGTTTGCTGAGCGCATTACCTTCATATCAAGTCCAGCAGGGTGATCCGAGCAAGCACATCACCGCTCTTGTATGGGATTCGCGCCAGGCATGCCCTGGTAGCTTGTTTGTTGCTTACCGCGGTGTGGCCGTGGATGGCCACTCGTTCATCGAGCAGGCAGTCCGAAATGGCGCCTGCTGCATAGTCGGTGAGCGGCATATCCAGGAGGTGGAATTACCACAGCAATTATGCCCAGACAACGAGATCGTCTATGTCCAGGTGCCCGACGGGCGTGAAGCACTTGCATGGCTGAGCGCAGCATGGCACGGTTTCCCCACACGAAGGATGACTATGGTGGGAGTAACGGGCACGGACGGTAAGACTACCACCGTTCACCTGATCCATTACATCCTTCGTGCAAGCGCGCGCCAGGTGGGTATGGTTAGCACGGTTGGTGCGGTCCTTCGAGATAGAGTAGTTGACACAGGATTGCATACCACCACACCGGATGCATTCGATGTGCAGCGATTGCTGGCTGATATGGCATCTGAGGGGATCGAGGTGTGCGTCCTGGAGGCCACTTCCCATGGCCTTGCACAGCACCGTGTGACAGCGTGCGACTTTGACGTAGCAGTGGTGACAAACATCACCCATGAACACCTCGATCTGCATGGTTCATTAGAGGCTTATCAAGCTGCTAAAGCCAGGTTATTCGCTGGGCTGAGCACAGCTGCACGCAAACCAGGTGTGCCCAAGGTTGCCGTTCTGAATAGGGACGACAGCTCCTACGAGTACCTACAAAGCCATTCTGCTGATATGATGGTCACTTATGGCAGACACCCGCATGCTGAGGTGAGAGCGAGCCAAGTGCAATGCACACCGGAAGGCATTCGGATGATCATTGAGTCGCCTTGGGGCACTTTTCCTCTGCAAAGCACCTTAATCGGCGAGTTTAATATGTTCAATATACTGGCTGCTGCAACGGCGGGGCTCGCTATGGGAGCATCACCCACGGACGTGCAACGAGCATTGCGCGTGTTTCAGGGTGTAAAAGGACGTATGGAACGCGTGGAACGAGGGCAGCCCTTCACTGCGCTCATTGATTTTGCCCACACACCCAATTCGCTGCGTCAGGCCCTAAGGTCTGCGCGCAGCCTGGCTGCACCCGGAGGGCGTGTGATCGTGGTATTTGGATGCGCTGGTCTGCGCGACGTGGAGAAGCGCGAACTAATGGGGCGAGCAGCTGCCGAATTGGCCGATTATGCTGTGCTCACGGCAGAGGATCCACGCACTGAATCTCTGGATGCTATCCTGGAGGCGATTGCCGAAGGATGCCGTCAAGGCGGATGGATCGAGGGCGAGAGGTTTGAGCGCATTCGCGATCGCGGAGCAGCTATAGCCCGCGGAGTCGCGTTGGCCAAGCCAGGCGATGTGTTGCTGGTGTGTGGAAAAGGACACGAGCGCAGTATGTGTTTTGGTGACGTAGAGTACGAATGGGACGATCGCGCAGCTTTAATGCTGGCTCTAGAGGGAGGAGTGATGAACACTCTACCCACTGCTCACAGTTGAGTGTATCGACAGATGGTGACACTGTCGGGACAATTTCAATTTTTGTAAGGGGGAGGTTATAAAACATCTTGAGCAAAATCAAATAAAGGTGTAAAATTAATCATTAAAACAGGCACTGAGCGATGCACCAGTTCAAGGAGGCTCACCCATGGACGTCATCAAGGTATCGGCCAAGTCTCGTTCAACAGCGGTAGCTGGCGCGATTGCGGGTGTTATTCGGGGGACCGGTCGCGCCGAAGTGCAAGCCATTGGTGCCGGAGCAGTGAATCAGGCGATCAAAGCAATCGCCATTGCCAGGGGATATCTGGCTCTGGAAGGCATGGACATCATCTGCATCCCCTCCTTCGCAGAGGTGGATATTGAGGGACAGGAGCGAACCGCACTTAAAATCGTGGTCGAGCCACGCTAAACGTTGTGAATTGCTGCCAGATATTCGGTCAGGCAGCTACTAACGCGAAGACTTTCCTTCTGGCCGTGCAGGACGCTTCTGCTCGGCAAGTGGTGTCACATCGCTAGCTTTGACCTCGACGGTGAGCTCGTTTTGCAACTCCACCATTAGCGTCTCAGTCAAGACGTTTAGGCTCACAATAGTGCCTTTTCCGTGCGGTGTGTTCACTATAGATCCCACCTTGGGCATAGACTGCTTGATCTCAATATACAGGTCATTTTCAAACACTAGGCAGCATAACAAGCGTCCACACACACCTGATATTTCGGTGGGCGTAAGGGGCAGATCTTGCTGTTTGGCCATTTTGATAGAAACAGGGTGGAACTCAGTGAGCCATGAGGCACAGCACAGCTCTCTTCCACAAACTGCGTAACCCCCAAGTAATTTTGCTTCATCACGAGCCCCAATCTGTCTCATTTCTACATGGGTCTTGAACGATTTAGCCAATTGGCGCACGAGCTCACGAAAATCGACCCTTTCCTCTGCCACAAAGGAGATCACCAACCGTTCTCCATTGAAGCTGTACTCCGCCCCGATCACCTTCATTGGCAGTCCCATCGCGGCGATTTTCTCCCGACACTTCGCTAATGCGGCAGCTTCTTTGCTGCGAAATTCTTCCGCCATAGCCAGATCAACAGGTGTAGCACGTCGGATGATGGCCTTGAGCTTCCCTTTGATTTCATCATCACTCACTATGGTCGGAGCCATAACAACCCAACCCAGCTCCTCGCCCTGAACTGTTTCCACAATAACCGGATCCCCAATTTTCAAATCGGTTATCACACCAGGGCTGAAGTAGTACATTTTTGTGCAAGGCTTGAAACGAACACCTACTACTTCGGGCATATAACTTCTATCCTTCTACCCGTGGCCAGCTAAGCAACAATACCTCAATTGCCAGCCGCGTATTGACATTCTGCTCGATACACTGCATCACAAACTCAATCTGCTCCACCATACGGCGCGCTTGCTCCAGTGTAACGCACTGTGCTTGCTCTTGCAAACGCTCTACTCGATCGATGTTGCACAGTGGGACTTTGGCTCCTGATTTCAACAACAAGATGTCGTGCCACCAGCTACTCCATAGCATAAGAGTTTCTCCCAAGAGCTTGGGGTTACGGCTGAACGCAGCAGCATACGCCAAGCGGTGCACGCGATTCTGGTTCATCAGGTTGGATATCTGTTCCAGGAATTCCTCCCGCCGTGCCAAGACCTCACGATCCTGGAAAGCATTTACAGCCCAGCCGATACGTCCTCCGGATAGGTGGGCCAACAGCTCCGCCGAAGAGGGATCGACACCCCATTGAGAGATCAACGCTTGTCGCACCTGATTAATTGCGAGAGGACGCAACCACAAAAGCTGGCAACGAGAGATAATCGTAGGCAGCAATTGATCTACCCGCGTCGCGGTCAACAGCAGCACAACGTAGCTAGGAGGCTCTTCCAATGTTTTAAGTAAGGCGTTCGCGGCTTCAGGGGTGGCTCGCTCGAATTCCGAGAGAATCGCCACCCGCCATTGTCCCTCATAAGGTAACAGGGCGAGCTCGTGTTGCAGCTCGCGCACCTGCTCAATCTTGATGGGCTCTCCAGGGGCGTCCAAGATGCGCACATCGGGATGAGTGCCTGTTATCACCCGACGACAGGACAAACACACCTCGCACGGCATGGGGGTAGGAGCAGCACATTGTAGCGCCTGCGCGAACACACGTGCCAGCGTTGTCTTACCAATATTGGGTGGACACAAGAGAAGCGTTGCATGGGATAAGCGACCGGCCTTCCACCCGTTCAACAGTAACTGAAGCGCCCATTCATGACCGATCAAAGCGTTCATACGCCACTCATATGATCAAGAAAGGCCTGATTTTTACCCACCTTCACCGGTGCCCACTAAATAGACAGCACGCCACGGGCGATAACGACTCACAAACTCATCCTGATGAATAATGAGACCATTTTGCGTGACAGTACGTCTGACCGTGACCTTAGCACCCTCTTTGGGCCACTCGACCTGTTTCATCGTGCCTTTAGGTAGGGTAGGATCCTGCTGATATTCGGGTGCTCCTGGACTGGTTACTTCATCTATCAGCGGACCTTCCACGGCGACCTGACGGTCGGTAGGTGTTCCATAAAAACGGAATGTCAGGGTGCCAGCCTCTTGATCCACGTAGCTCTGGATGAGGAGAAAATGCTCGGTATCGTTGCGAAACTTGAAATCTATATCGGGAGCATATATGGTGGCATCCAGGCCGGGCCCAAATTCTATCTCGTACCAGCTGACGCGGTAACCGTGTGCCCAGCGCTCGACAATCTCAAAACCACCGAAGAAAGCCGCACGGAAAAGGGTGGTGGATACCTGGCAGATGCCCCCTCCGATACCTACTGCCGTGCGATCCCCCCAAATAATTAAAGAACGTTCATATCCTTCTGCAGCTATAATTGGCCCCAAGTGCTCGTTGAACGAAAAGAGAGCACCTGGCGGCACCACAATGCCATGAAGCTTGCTCGTCGCCGCCTGGATGTTGCGAACGCGGGCTTCTGATGAACCCTTAAAAGTTGTAGTCGCCTCAGCCACAACATCCGTGAAACGTAGCTCGTTAACCGCATCCGAGCGCACTGTTGGGGATATCACATGCACCGGTAGCTCAAGATGATGGTTCGGGCGATCAGCCAACTCAAAGATGAGTGCCAGGGACTGTTCTATATCCAACTGATAGCCTTCTTGGCTTGGCCGCAATACGGAAACAGCGCCATTCTGGAGATCAATCTGAAAGCGCGCATCTATAGGGGCGCGGTTCACTTCGTTGGCGAACTCCTCCAGATAGGATTTCCATTTATCTAGATCGAGGTTTACCACAACATAACCTGTGCCGTTCTGATTTACTTCCTCCCGAATGATCAACATGGATAACAGCTTATCAGGAGGGATAACACGTTCGATTCGGTGCTCCGGTAACGTGACACTAAGCACCAGAGGTGCACTCAGAAGGGTGTGAACAATCTGGTACGCTGATTCGACCTCGATAATCGTCGGCAATATTTTGTGCACAACTAGCTCCACCGGCGTCAGATCGCGCGAGAGCGCACGCTGATGAACCAGATAACGCGTCGCATCGAGATCCACAGAGAGACCATCCTGCGCTGGCAAGGCCAACACGGTTAAATCCGGTTGGATAATGAGCTCGGCATCGCGTGCTGGACGATCGATCTGGCGAGCAATCTCAACGAGCAATGCATTAGCTGGGCCACTGTCGTAGCGGATCACCGGATCCACCTCAGCCCCCAAAAGCAATGCTCCTAGCTGTTCCAAGATGTTACCTATTAAATCGCCTTGGCGTCCAAATGCGTAGGCATCGGTGACTGCCCGAGAGATATCCAGGATAGCACCTGCCTGGCGCGCTGAGGCGATCCAGGTTTTCCCATCGTAGCGAAGCACCACGGGAAAATTCAGGTAGCTATCACTGCGTGCTGCCAGAGCAGCAAGTGCCTGGGATCGCGTCATACCGCCTAGCTCAACTCCCAGCACACGCACGCCAATAAAAATGCGCTCCAAGAACACTATCTGATACAACACGATGGCTAAGAAGACTGCCACCAACAAGCTGGATAGAACAATCAGTCCCGCCGCAAACGCCTGAAGCAACGTGGGAGCGAATCTGGCACGACGTGCAAGTGGTCGTGCTTGATAGGATATCTCAATCGTATGTTCTTGTAACTTGTTCATCGCCTATCCCTAACACAGCGAGATTGTAATGCAGAGATAACCCCCTGACAAGCGATTTAAAAATGAGAGGTTTGAAAGAGATCCTCAGCTATTTCGAGTTTCTGCGGGAGGGATGGGCCAGCAGGGAAGATGAACCAGACACTTTTCATTATGCCATCAAATCAACGGCACCATATCGTCAATCTCCTGCAGCGCATAGTCAAAAGATTGAAAATCAGTGTATACTATATATTGCTAATGCATCGAAACCACTTTTTTACACGCGAGTGTCCTACGTCTTGTAAAGAGGGCAACCAAGTTCTGCAACCAGGGACATGCTGCTCTAATGAATCCTTTAGCCAATGAGATGTGCCAACAGGCACTAAGCACAATCGCATTTGCCAACCCGAAGGCTGCATATCACGCCTTGGAGCGTACTCTCCTGACGTGCGATGATCGCGAGGTGGTGTTCCGCGCGCTCTCTCATTTGAGTGCCGCGCTCTCCACTTCTGCGGATCCTGACCGAGTGTTAGTTAATCTGGAACGTTTCATTGCAACGGCAACTGAGCAACGGGCGCTTTGGGATGCTCTGGCTGCTACGCCGCGTCCGATGGAAATATTAGCAACCCTGTTTGCAGGCAGTCAGTTCCTCACCGAGATCCTGCTACGTCACCCGGAGTATTTTTGGCAGCTTATGGAGCGCCGTTACCTGGCGCGTTCCAAGGATCGAGAGCAGCTATATCACGAGGCCCGCGTTCTGCTCGACACTCAGCCTACCATAGAAGATAAATTAAACGCACTGCGCCGTTATCAACGTCGTGAGCTGTTACGCATCGGCGCCAGCGATATGTTTGCTCTTTTGGATTTGCCTTCGATCACCAGTCAGCTCTCTCGTCTCGCCGACTCTCTAGTGCGTATCAGCTTGGAGCTGGCTGCCGAGCAAACAGGCATGTCATCCGGTGGTTTTGCAGTGATTGGCCTGGGCAAGTTGGGCGGCGAGGAGCTCAACTATAGCTCGGACATCGATTTGCTCTTTGTGACAGATGGAGATCCTTCCGCTCACCAGCGACTGGGTGAACGTTTAATCGACGTACTTTCTCGCGTAACAATGGATGGGTTCCTCTATCGGGTGGATATGCGACTGCGCCCATGGGGTAGGAGCGGCCTACTGGTTTCATCGCTGCGTGGATATGTAAATTATATGCACCAATATGCCCATGCATGGGAGAAACAGGCGTTGTTAAAGGCGCGCTTTGTAGCAGGCGATGAACAAGTCGGTGCAGCGTTCCTATCTCAGGCTGATGAGATCTTGCTTGAGATCGGGAACTCGCGTGGCTTGTGTATTGACATCCACACTATGAAGCAACGCACCGAAGCATTTTTGCGCGCCCAAGATCGTGGATGGGGTGAGGTTAAGCTAGGGGTCGGCTCGATCCGAGATGTTGAGTTCGTGACCCAGTATCTCCAGCTAGCTTATGGCTCGAGCCAGCCTCATCTTTACTGCTCTAACACGCTGAAAGCTTTGCACCGTCTTGCTGCGGCCGGATTACTGAGTGCCGAAGACCACTGCGTGCTCGCAAACGGGTATATCTTTCTGCGCACAATAGAACATTACCTGCAAATTATGGAATACCGCCAGACTTCTACATTGCCTCGTGATGCTAAAGCTTTGCAGTATCTCGCGAAGCGACTGGGCTTCAGTGGGGAGAAGGCAGGTGCACAATTCTTGTTGCGTTACGAACAACATAGCGCAGCAATCCGGCGCGTTTATCAGGAGTTCTTGGAAGGGGAACATATGAGAGCATCGCGACCATTTTGCACAACGGGATCGGCAGGCGATGTGGACCGCCATGTGGCCCGTATGGATGTCTCATATAGCAACGTCTTCAACCGGGCGGAGATCGCGCGACATGCAGCTTTAGCCGAGATGCTGAGTGATGAAAATTTGGTCGAGATTGATGTGCAACCCATAGAACAGGGGCGTTGGCGTGTCACGATAGTAGCGTACGACTATCCCGGTGAGCTGTCGCTTATCTGCGGTCTTCTCTTTGTCTACGGCTTTAGCATCCTGGATGGGTATGTCTTCACCTATGAACCTCTGCCGGATGAGTATCCGACAGGGAAAACGCTCTTGCCCGAACAACGCTCAGATACCCCCAAGAAGATAGTGGATGTGTTCACCGTTGAACCCATGCGCGGTGACGGTGGTCCTGAGCTATGGAACAGGTACCGGGACGATTTAGCGGCTCTGCTGCGCATGATGCGAGCTGGGGAACGCCGCAAAGCGCGTGGTGAGCTAGCGAAGCGTGCCGCGGCAATAATGCGTGATACCGACGCGATGGCTCCCACGTTATATCCGGTGGAGATTGAAATCGACAACACGAGCTCCTCACGCTACACCGTCCTCACAATTGAGACATCTGATACACCAGGATTCCTCTATGAGTTTTCTAACGCGCTGGCACTCAATCGCATTTACATTGCACGAGTGATAGTCTCCTCGGTGGGCAATCGTGTGCGTGACATACTATATGTAACCGATGAGTATGGGCAGAAAATCACCACACCCGAGAAACAGCGTGAGCTGCGTGCTGCCACTGTGTTGATCAAACATTTCACCCACCTGTTGCCCCGCTCACCTGATCCGAAGACAGCCTTGCTCCACTTTCGGGAATTTCTCGCCCAGCTGTTTATGCGTCCCAACTGGCCGGATGAACTTGCCTCGCTGGAACGCCATGATGTGTTGGATGCGTTAGCGCGGTTGTTGGGAGTGAGCGAATTCCTGTGGGACGATTTCCTGCGGATGCAGTATGCCAACTTGTTCCCAGTAGTGCGCAACGTGGATGCCTTGACAACAGCACGTTCACGGGAACAGCTGCGTGAGATGCTCCATCGCGAACTAAAGGCTGTCTCCGACTACGCCGCGCGCCGAGAGGCACTTAACGCCTTCAAGGACCGCGAAATGTTTCGCGTGGATATGCGCCATATCTTGGGGCATATCACCGAGTTCGGGCAGTTTTCCTCGGAATTGAGCGATCTGGCCGAAGTGGTGGTCGAAGCTGCCGTCCAACTATGCGAGGATGAACTGCGTGCACGTTTCGGTGTGCCACTACGTGTGGACGGGCAGCTGGCCCAGCTGTGCGTGTGCGCTCTGGGCAAACTCGGAGGGCGAGAATTGGGCTTTGCCTCAGATATTGAGCTGATGTTTATATTCCAGGGCAGTGGTCAGACGTCTGGGCCGCAATTCATCAGCACAGCAGAGTACTACGAACGACTGGTGCAGTTATTTGTTGCCACAATCAGCGCCCGTCGCGAGGGGACATTTCACATAGACTTGCAGCTGCGGCCGTATGGTAAACATGGGAGCATGGCAGTGCCTTTGGAGGCATTCCGACGCTATTTTGCGCCGGATGGGGAGGCATGGGCCTATGAGCGACAGGCATTGGTGAAGCTGCGCCCGCTCTTCGGTGATCCTGCCTTGGCCCAGGAAATCATCACATTGCGCGATGCATATGTGTACCACGGTGAGCCGTTCGACGTGACTGCGATGCGCGCGATGCGCGAACGGCAAATACGACATCTAGTGACCGGGGGCACACTCAACGCCAAGTTTAGTCCAGGTGGATTGGTCGACCTTGAATACCTCGTGCAAGCGTTGCAAATCAATCACGGAGCGGACAATCCTGCTCTGCGCGAAACCAACACCGGCCGTGCTTTGAACGCTCTAAAAGACGCCGGTATTCTTTCCACTGAGCAATATACACGCTTACGCGAAGCGCTCATCTTTCTGCGGCGGCTTATCAACGCGTTGCGCGTGGTACGCGGAAATGCCCGTGACCTCACTGTACCACCAGCCGATAGCGAAGAGTTCGCTTTCCTGGCACGTCGATTGGGCTACGGCAACAACTTTGCGCAGCTGCGTCAAGATCTGTTGCATCACACCACCAATGTTCAGGACCTGGTTCGTCGGCTATTGGGCTAATCTCCACCCTGTTATACTCCGCGGAGTGCTCTACAGCGAGTGGACATCAAATGCCCAAGTGCACTCCTCTGACACATCTTGTATGCAGCTTCACATAGATTTGACTTAGTCCCATTTTTCAATAGTATTAGCGCCTAACGCAAGCGTGGGGGTAAGCATGTCCCGTTCATACGGGAGACCATCCCTCCGCATGGATCTCCTCAAAGGCGAGCAACCACTCCAAACATATAAGTCGGTGTTCCGGTTAATCTCCCTAGGACCACAAGCGAGCATGAAGGTATGAGGTTATATCATATTTTCATAATTACGGATCTGAGCTTCGTAAACAGTATGGGCCTGATTACATACACAAAAACATTTTAATTCTAGGTAGCAGAGGAGGGTACCCACAATGATCCAATGGCCAAAATCTAACGATGTGTTGGGAACCAACAATCGCGGTGATGCTACGGAATCCGGTCTGTGCACGTTGTGCCGTTCAGATTGCAAGGGGCGGTGCGAGACGTGGTTGGCCAGCCTACGGGGTCGTAACCTGCTCTACCCACGCAGCTTTGGGCACGTCACAGCAGGCAGCCGCAACCTTACTCACGTAGGGGTCAATTATAACGCGCTGCGCATTCAAGGCTATAACTATGGCGCAGTGGGATTGCCTCCTGGACTATCCAACTCGCCGGAGGACTGTATTTTCCCCAATGTGCAGCTTGAGACGGAATTTGGGCAGCAGGTCAAGACGAAGTGCCGTATCCCTCTAATGACCGGAGCGTTGGGTTCCACCTTTGTCGCAGCTAAATATTGGGACCCGCTAGCTATCGGTGCTGCATTGGTAGGCATCCCCATCGTTGTCGGAGAAAACGTTGTGGGTGTTGATCAGCAGGCTGAGATCAAAAATGGTCGCGTTATCCGATCGCCTGAGCTGGATCGGCGCGTACAGACCTATCTGCGCTATTTCGACGGTTACGGCGCCATCCTCGTGCAGATGAACGTTGAGGACACACGCAACGGGGTGGCGGAGTATGTGATCGAACGTTATGGCGAGTATGCTGTCATTGAACTGAAGTGGGGACAAGGTGCCAAGGACATTGGCGGTGAAATCCAGGTCACGAATATCGAGTATGCGCGCTTTCTCAAGAAGCGTGGTTATCTAATCGACCCGGATCCGGATAAACCAGAGGTACAGGAGGCATTTCGTCACGGTGCTATTCGTTCCTTCGCTCGTCATAGTCGTCTGGGCTATACCGAGCTGAGCAATGCCAATGCGGTGCGAGATGCTTTTATGGAACAGATCGCCTACTTGCGCCGATTGGGATATCAACGCATCACCCTCAAAACCGGTTCGTATGGCATGGAAGCCCTCGCTATGGCGCTCAAGTTTGCCACGGAGGCCCAGCTAGACCTGCTCACCATCGACGGCTCGGGCGGTGGCACCGGCATGAGCCCTTGGAACATGATGGAACACTGGGGCGTGCCATCGATCTTCTTGCACGCCAAGGCATATGAATATGCAGCCATCCTGGCAGGCAAAGGGCATCGCGTGGTGGATCTCGCCTTCGCGGGTGGCCTGGCGCGCGAGGATCATATTTTCAAGGCGCTTGCTCTGGGCGCTCCTTACGCAAAACTGGTCTGCATGGGGCGTGCGCTGATGATCCCTGCTTTCTTGGGGTCCAACATCGAAGGGGCACTCAATCCCGATGTGCGAGAGCGAGTCCATGGTAATTGGGATGCATTACCACCCAATATGGTGGAATTTGGGACGCAACCGGAGGAAATTTTCGCTGGTTATCACGATGTGCGCACCAAGGTCGGTGCTGAGGAGATGAAGAACATCCCCTACGGTGCCATTGCCCTGTGGACACTGGCAGACAAGCTGGCGGCCGGTCTGCAACAGCTGCTGGCCGGGGTCAGGAAATTCTCCGTTTCGGAGATCTCCCGCCAGGATATCTTCTCGGCCAATCGAGAGACTGAACGGGAAACTGGCATTCCCTTTATGACTGACGTCCAGGACGACGCAGCTCGGGCTATTTTAGAGATGTAGCATCTTGCATCTGCTTGGCGCTCGCAACTGTGCTTCCTTGCGAGTGGCGGAACGTGCTTCGGATTGGGAGCGTAGCATTGAGATTTGGGATAAAGAATGGTCTGACACATGGATGCTCGGATTGATGTGTCGTGGCATGGCACGCTCTATGAACCGCGTTTCGAACGCGCAGCGTGTGGAATCGGGTTCGTCGTCAATGTCAAAGGGGAAAAATCCAATGCAGTGGTGCGCCAAGCGCTCACCATGTTGCGTAATTTGGCACACCGCGGCGCCACCGGGGCTGACCCTAATACTGGAGACGGCGCGGGAATTATGTTGCAAATCCCCCACGCTTTTTTCCAGAAGGCATGCTGGGAGACTGGGATTGACTTGCCCCCACCCGGTCAGTACGGCGTGGGAATGCTCTTCCTATCCCCTACAGATAAAGCGCGCAGTGAGCGCATCTGTGAACAGTGTCTGGAACAGATCGTTCAGGAGGAAGGCCAACGGGTGCTCGGGTGGCGCACCGTGCCCACCGATGTCACTTGCTTGGGCAAAACAGCCCATGCTTCTAAACCATTTGTGCGACAGATCTTTATCGGTCGCGACCCTCGCATCGAAGATGACATGGCTTTTGAACGCAAGCTGTATGTCATCCGTCGTCGTATTGAGAACGAAATTCGCATGCGGCGTATGCGTGACCTGGTCAGCCGACCAGGACAGCTACCGTTCGGCTCGTTCTTCTATGTGAGCAGTATGTCGCATCGCACCATCGTCTACAAAGGGATGCTCACGGCCACACAACTGGAGTTGTTCTACCCCGACCTCTCCCATCCCGCGGTCGAGTCGGCATTGGCACTGGTGCATTCGCGCTTCAGCACCAACACGTTCCCCAGCTGGGATCGTGCGCATCCCTACCGCATGATCATCCACAACGGCGAGATCAACACGCTGCGTGGCAATGTAAACTGGTTCCACGCAGGACAGGCAATGTTCAAGTCTTCCCTTTTTGGCGAAGATCTGCACAAGGTTTTGCCTGTGATCAACCCCGAAGGCAGCGATTCAGCCATTCTGGACAATGTGCTCGAGTTCCTGGTGCTGAGCGGGCGCTCGCTCCCGCATGCTGTGATGATGTTGATCCCGGAACCGTGGTCGCACCACGAAAGTATGAGCGATGAAAAGCGCGCCTTCTACGAGTTTCACAGCGCGCTTATGGAGCCGTGGGATGGACCAGCGGCTGTCGGCTTCACAGATGGTATCCGGATTGGCGCTGTGCTCGATCGCAACGGGCTGCGTCCAGCGCGCTACTATATCACAGAGGATAATCTGGTGATCATGGCCTCTGAGGTCGGGGTGCTCGACATTCCCCCGGAGCGAGTGCGCTACAAGGGACGCCTTGAACCAGGGCGTATGTTATTGATCGACACGGAACAACAGCGCATTATTAGCGATGATGAGATCAAGCACCAGATCGCCACGATCCAACCATATCGCCGGTGGCTTGATCAGTATCTGATCGAGCTACAACGGCTGCCGGCAGACTGCGATATTGCACCTCCCTTGCCAGACCACACCACCGTAGTGCGCCTTCAGCAAGCATTTGGTTATACATACGAAGACGTGCGGCTGCTGATAGAGCCAATGGCAGAGCAGGGTGTTGAGCCGTTGGGCTCTATGGGAAACGACGCGCCACTGGCCGTGCTCTCCGATCGACCCCAGCTGCTCTATAACTATTTCAAGCAGCTCTTCGCTCAGGTTACCAATCCGCCCATTGATGCGATCCGGGAGGAGATCATCACTTCGACTGAGCTTGTGCTGGGTAGCGAAGGCAATTTACTTGAACCTGGTCCGGAGAGCTGTCACCAGATCAAACTCTCATCTCCTATCCTGACCAACGCCGAGCTGGCACGCCTGCGACATGTGCGTTGGCCGGGTTTCAAATCACGGACGCTTCCCATCTTGTTTGACCCGTCAGGAGGTGGTGCAGCATTAGAAGAAGCGATGGAAGCACTCTATCGCCAAGCTGATCTGGCAATTGAAGAAGGCGTCAATATTCTCATCTTGTCGGACCGCGACATTGGACCAGACAAAGCCGCCATTCCGGCATTGCTGGCGGTGTCGGGACTACACCACCATCTGATCCGCTATGGCACCCGCACGCGCGTCAGCCTAGTGCTCGAGTCCGGCGAGCCACGTGAAGTGCACCATTTCGCTGCCCTGATCGGATACGGTGCCTCAGCTGTTAATCCTTATCTGCTTTACGAAACGGTGGCCGATATGATCCGTGAGGGACTGCTCAACGGCATTGATTATGAGCAGGCGGAGAAAAATGTGGTCAAAGCGTTGCTCAAGGGCGTGGTCAAAGTGGCTTCCAAAATGGGTATCTCCACCCTGCAGAGCTATTTTGGCGCCCAGATCTTCGAGGCCGTGGGCTTGCATCAGAGCGTCATCGAACGCTACTTCACTTGGACACCATCGCGCATCGGGGGGATTGGCATCGACGTGATCGCTCAGGAAGCGGTCTTGCGTCATCGCTGTGCTTTTGAAAAACGTCCAGCTGACAACATCGCACTGGACGTAGGGGGTGATTACCAATGGCGCTATGACGGTGAACACCACCTCTGGAACCCGGAGACGATCTACAAGCTCCAGCTGGCATGTCGTACCGGTGACTACGCCGTTTACAAGGAGTATGCGCAACTGATCAACGATCAGACACAGCGTTTGGCAACATTGCGTGGCCTGCTCGATCTCAAGTTCGCTGAAAAGTCGGTGCCGCTTGACGAGGTCGAATCGGTGGAGTCGCTGTGTAAACGTTTCAAGACCGGCGCGATGTCCTATGGCTCTATCAGCAAGGAGGCACACGAAGCATTAGCCATTGCGATGAATCGCATCGGAGGCAAGAGCAATACAGGCGAAGGGGGCGAGGACCCGGCGCGTTACAAACCCGATCCCAATGGGGATTCACGCAATAGTGCTATTAAGCAGGTGGCCTCGGCTCGTTTCGGTGTGACCAGTGAATACCTGGTCAACGCGCAAGAGCTGCAAATCAAGATGGCTCAAGGAGCCAAGCCGGGCGAAGGAGGACAACTACCGGGTCACAAAGTATATCCGTGGATCGCTGAAGTGCGCCATGCCACGCCTGGCGTTGGCCTTATCTCACCACCGCCACATCATGACATCTACTCGATCGAAGACTTAGCAGAACTGATCCACGACTTGAAGTGCGCCAACCCAGAGGCACGCATCAGTGTGAAACTGGTCTCGGAGGTCGGGGTAGGTACGATTGCTGCCGGAGTGGCTAAAGCACGGGCTGACGTTGTGCTTATCAGCGGCTACGACGGCGGCACCGGCGCCTCTCCGCGTTCCAGCATCAAGCACGCCGGTCTACCATGGGAATTGGGCCTGGCCGAGACCCATCAGACGTTGCTCCTGAACGGGCTGCGCGACCGCATTGCGGTTGAGGTTGATGGGCAGCTGAAAACCGGCCGCGATGTGGTTATCGCCGCGTTACTGGGCGCGGAGGAATTTGGCTTCGCTACCGCCCCATTGGTGGCGTTGGGTTGTGTGATGATGCGCGCGTGTCATCTGGATACTTGTCCGGTCGGCATTGCTACCCAGAATCCGGAGCTGCGGCGCAAATTCGCCGGTGATCCAGAGTATGTGGTGAACTTCATGCGCTTTGTGGCACAAGAAGTGCGCGAGCTTATGGCACAGCTAGGCTTTCGAACCCTCGAGGAAATGGTGGGACATGTCGATCGCCTAAGGGTGCGCGAGAACATCCAACATTGGAAGGCCAAATACCTGGACCTGTCCGCTATCCTCAAAATGCCTGATGTCCCAGTGACGGTGGGACGCCATTGTCGCAGACAACAGGATCACAGGTTAGAGAAGACGCTCGACCATCGCGTGTTGCTCGAGCTCTGTCGGCCGGCATTGGAGCAAGGTGTGCCGGTCGTCGCAACGTTGCCGGTGCGCAATGTCGACCGTGCCGTCGGTACAATGTTGGGCAGCCGGATAACACGACGCTATGGCAGTGCTGGCTTACCGGAGGACACCATCCGTCTCTATTTCGAGGGCTCGGCAGGCCAGAGCTTTGGCGCCTTCATCCCGCGTGGTCTGACTCTCTACCTGGAGGGGGACGCCAACGACTACCTTGGTAAGGGCCTTTCGGGTGGTAAGATTATTGTGTATCCACTCGTCGCGAGCAGATTCGCTGCCGATGAAAACACTATCATCGGCAATGTCGCACTGTATGGTGCCACCAGCGGTGAAGCATACATTTGTGGTATGGCCGGGGAACGCTTTTGCGTCCGAAACAGTGGCGCATATGCCGTTGTGGAAGGGGTAGGCGATCATGGCTGCGAGTATATGACCGGCGGACGCGTAGTGGTGCTAGGCAAGACAGGGCGCAATTTCGCTGCGGGCATGTCAGGCGGCATCGCCTACGTGCTTGACGAGATTGGGGATCTTCCACAGCGTTGCAACCAATCTATGGTGTGGCTGGAGAAGCTGGAAGATGATGAGGAAATCGAACAAGTGCGCCAAATGATTGGGCACCATGCAGAATATACACGCAGCCCGAAAGCTCAGCGTGTTCTGGAAAACTGGGAAGAGATGGTGTTTCGATTCGTCAAGGTGATGCCTAAAGACTACAAGCGTATGTTAGAGGCGGTCACTCGCGTCAAGGAACAGGGGATCTCAGAAGAAGAAGCGTTTATGATCGCTTTTGATCTTAATAAGATGGATCATGCACGTGTGGGTGGGAACTGAGACGGCAGCTGAGTGGAAACGATGGAGTATAGCAATGGGCAAAGTGACAGGCGTTTTGGAGTACGAACGTCGAGTAGCCTTAACTCGGCTGGCCAGTGAACGTATAGCGGACTGGAATGAGTTCCATCTTTCTTTGGATGAGGAAGTGTTGCGTACACAGGCAGCGCGGTGCATGGATTGCGGCACACCTTTCTGCCACACAGGAACCTTGCTGGCTGGTGCAACTTCTGGATGTCCCCTTCATAATCTTATCCCAGAGTGGAATGATTTGATCTCTCGGGGTCTTTGGCGGCAGGCGCTGGAGCGCTTGCTGCGAACCAATAATTTTCCAGAGTTCACCGGTCGCGTCTGCCCAGCACCTTGCGAAGGTTCCTGCGTACTAGGTATCAATGAGCAGCCTGTGACTATTAAAGAGATCGAGTATGCTATTGCAGAAAGGGGGGTTGCTGAGGGCTGGCTGAAACCCTACCTGCCCGCGGTGCGTACTGGGAAACGTGTTGCCGTGGTTGGCTCTGGACCAGCCGGTTTAGCGTGTGCTGATCAACTCAATCGTGCCGGACACACCGTTGTCGTGTTTGAGCGCGCGGACCGCGCGGGTGGTTTGCTGATGTACGGCATCCCCAATATGAAGCTAGATAAACAGGTGGTGCAGTCTCGTATTAACTTGATGAGCGCGTCTGGGATCTCCTTTATCACTGGCACCGAAGTGGGACGAGACTATCCAGCTGAGAAGCTACTGCGCGAGTTCGATGCTGTAGTATTATGTGGGGGTGCCAGACAACCGCGCGATTTATCGGTGGAAGGACGCCAGCTGCGGGGCATCTATTTCGCCATAGAGTATTTGACAGAAGCTACGCGCAGCCTCCTGGAAACAGGATGTGCCGACCCAGGACCGGAGAGCCTGCTCAGCGCGCACGATAAGGATGTGGTCGTCATTGGCGGTGGTGATACTGGTACCGACTGTGTCGCCACGGCATTGCGCCAGGGTTGTCGCAGCGTGGTACAATTCGAAATTCTGGAACGTCCTCCTGATGTGCGTCAACCCGATAATCCGTGGCCGGAATGGCCACGGGTGTACCGCCTCGATTACGGACATGAAGAAGTTGTCGTGCGCTTTGGGAGCGAGCCACGTCAGTATGCCACCACAGCTAAACGTTTTGAGGGTGATGCGAGTGGACACGTGCGGGCGGTACACACGGTACGCGTCGTGTGGAAGGTTGAGGCGAGCAGTGGTGATCGGCCCACCCCACAGGAAGTGCCCGGCAGTGAACAAGTGTGGCCGGCGCAGTTGGTACTGTTGGCAATGGGATTTACTGGCCCGGAAACCCCATTATTAGAGCAACTGGGCATCGAACGAGATACGCGCTCCAATGTCAAAACTCCTCCCGGAAGTTACCGCACTAATGTAAGCGGAGTGTTTGCAGCAGGTGATATGCGACGCGGTCAAAGCTTGGTTGTGTGGGCCATCCGCGAGGGGCGTGCTGCCGCCCGCGAGTGTGACGCTCACCTAACAGGACACACCAGCTTGTTGTGAGATCCTTGGGACAAAAAGTACAGCGCCACCGCGACCGGTGGCGCTGTACAAGACAACGTCCGTCAGGTTTTACGCGGGCAATGGTGTGGTAGCTGCTGGTTCCACCATACCTCTGAGGACACGTTCCAGGGTCATCACATGGCTACATACACCACGCGCCGCAAAGAAATCGCAGTCGCAGCTCCATTGTCCTTCGTGATAACCCACTATGTGTGCCTTGTGATCTCCGGTAAAGCGCACTTTGAACTCCCGGAAAGTGATACGGTCCGGCTCTTGAGCATATCGCATCGCTTTTTCGATCTTGCCGATCATGCTCGAGTCCATCGATCCACCCCTTTCATCATTAAATGTGACCCCACACAGGGCTATGGAAGAACAAAAAGAGCACTGGGAAATAGTCCCCACTGCTCGAAACAACCTCTATCCAGTTATCACGGGTTAGGAGATTCATGGCCGATTGCTCTCTCCCACGCCTCTACATTCAAGTATACACCGACACAGAGGAGTTGTCAACCCTTCTAGCAACCCCAGGGGACTCTTCAGCCCGAAAAACTTTTGAGTCCCCGATGTGATCCAAGCTTTTGATCTTCTCGCCTGGCCACAAACGGATCTACAAGAGCATGAGGATGGCCGACGGTTTTAGATGTAGACCTACGAGCGAGTGCGCACGCGGGCGCGCAACTCCTTCAAACGTTTCATTACATTATTGGTGCCGCGGCCAAAATAATCATGCAATGTCAAGTATTCGCGGTACAGCTGATCATAGATACGCTTGTTTTCTGGTATAGGATGGTAAACCTCATTACGCAAGGACGCCATGCGCTTGCAAGCCTCAAAGATGGTAGCATAACCCTCAGCCTCGGGGCCGGCGGCCACGGCAGCATGCATCGCAGAGCCAAGCGCACCGCCTTGACGTGTGCCGGCGATATGAATAGAGCGCCCTGTCACGTCGGCATAGATCTGCATCAGCAATTTGTTACGGTCAGGGAGTCCCCCCGTCGCCACAATTTCGTTGACGGGAACGCCTGAACTCTCAAAGGCTTCGATGATCACACGTGTTCCATACGCAGTGGCCTCGATAAGAGCACGGTAGATTTCCTCCGGGCGCGTCGCGAGCGTGGCACCTAACAACATGCCAGTCAGATCCACATCCACCAGCACGCTGCGATTGCCGTTCCACCAGTCCAGAGCCACCAAGCCATTTTCGCCTGGTTTCAACCGTGCTGCCTTTTCTTCCAGCAGCTGGTGGATATCTATACCGCGCAAGCGCGCTTCCTCTGCATATGCTGCAGGTGTAGCGTTTTCCACGAACCAAGCGAAATGATCGCCCACGCATGATTGCCCGGCCTCATAGCCGAAGAAACCAGGCACAATCCCATCTTCCACATAGCCGCACATACCGGGCACGATGCGCTCTTCCGTTCCCAGCACCATATGGCAGTTGGAAGTGCCCATGATAATCACCATGCGCCCCGGCTCGGTAACGGTCGATGCCGGCACAGCGACATGAGCATCCACATTGGCGATGGCCACGGCAGTGCCGGGTTTCAGACCTGTCCAACGGGCTGCTTGCTCGGTCAAACCACCCGCCCTGGCGCCCAACGGATAGAGCACCCGCGACATCTTCTCATCGATGATGTGCTCCATACGCGGGTCGAGCGCTTTGAAGAACTCGTTGGGGGGAAAGCCCTCACGCTTCGACCAGATCGCTTTGTAACCGGCGGTGCACATATTGCGCTTCTCGATCCCGGTCAGCTGCCAGACAACCCAGTCGGCTGCCTCGATCAGGCGATCGGCAGCCTCATATATCTCCAGGTCTTCATCCAGTATTTGCCAGCATTTCGGGAAGAACCATTCCGAACTGATCTTGCCACCGTAGCGGTCCAGAAAAGTGTATCCCAATTCACGTGCGATTTGATTCAGCTTGTTGGCTTCTGGCTGAGCTGCATGGTGTTTCCAGAGTTTTACCCATGCATGAGGCCGATTGCGATATTGAGGCAGGAAGCACAGGGGAGTGCCATCCGTCTTGGTGGGCAACATCGTGCAGGAAGTGAAATCAATACCCACCCCAATCACGTCCTCTGGGTTGACGCCGCTCAGCTGAAGCACCTGAGGAACTGCCCGTTTGAAGACCTCCAGATAATCGTTGGGGTCTTGCAGTGCCCAATCCGGCTCCAGCGCTACGCCGCTTTCAGGAAGTCGTTCGTCAATCACGCCGTTGGCATAGGTATGCACCGCCGTGGCCACTTCACGGCCATCGACCACATCCACGAGTAGGGCGCGGCCAGATTCAGTGCCAAAATCGATGCCGATCACGTACTTTGCTTGGTTCATGTCTCCCTCACTGTCCGCAATGTCATTAGTGTAAGTGGCACAAAATCCCTATGTTTATTCTACAGCAACGCAAAACGTCTTAACGCAATCTTCGGCTCAAAATTGTCTGCAACGAGACTGAGATCACGATGATCAGCCCGTAGATCAGCTGCGTCCAGAAACCAGTCAGTCCGGCGGCCACGATTCCGGCGTTGATCGCACCAATGATGAAGGAAGCCACCAGAGTGCCGAACACTGTGCCTGTTCCACCAAAGACCGAGGTGCCTCCCAGGAAAACTGAGGACAGCGTGCTGAGCATATACCCTTCACCCAATGTGGGCCAGAAGTACAGCACCTCCAGGCTAACTACCACCCCAGCAAAGGCAGCCGCCACTCCCATGATGGCAAATACCAGCATCTTAACGCGCGGCACGTTCACACCCATCAGGCGGGCGCTCTCCACGTTGTCCCCAGATAGATAGATATGGGCACCGAAGCGATGGCGATTCAGGAAGAACCACACAACCGCCGCCACAATGATGGTCCATATCATCTGCGCCGGGATCAGCCCGAACACGCGACCCACTAAACCGGTGTGGAGTATTCCCCCTATGGCCGAGGTGAGGCCAGTACCATTGCCTCCAGTGATCACCAGCACCACACCTCGCCAGAAGAACTGTGTGCCGATGGTGGCCACCAGCGACGGAATGCCAATGTGCACAATAATGGCCCCATTGATCAGCCCAGCTGCCAAACCGGCGATGAGACAAGCAATGAACGCTAAGATGTGATTGCCAGTGCTCACCAGCACCAGGGCATAAACTGTCATGCCAAATGCCATAATAGAGGGGAAAGAGAGATCGATCTCACCTGTGATGATCACTAACGTGAGCGGCAGCGCCATCAAGGCGAAAAAAGGCGTGGTTGACATATAGGCTGCGTAGATCGGAAATGACAGAAACGTCTTGGGAGACCCGATTAGGAACAATAGCCAGATGAGGACACCCACCAGCACGATGCCAATTTGCATGGCATAGCGACGTGCGAACTGTGATATCCTTCCCCTCGCCACCGCTTGGCGAAGGCTCAGGTGAGCGCTTCTCTTCTCACTAACCGTATTCATAAGGATGCACTCCCATGACCTGTGGTATACTCAAACGCTGAGAATTAGAACGCACCTGGGCGAGAGGGCAACTACACTGTGCTTGTCTGAAGCTAGTCAAGCCTCCCTGTTTGTGCCACGTGTTGCAACTTGGCGATCAAATCGTCCAGTGTAATTTGATCCTTGAGAAACTGCCCCTTCACCTGCCCTCTATCCAGCACCACAATCCGGTCTGCCACCGGATAGACGTGGAAGATGTTGTGGTCAATAAATATAGCGGACTTGCCAGCTTCCTTGATCCCGTTGACAAAGTCCAATGCCTTGCGCGTCTCTGAGAGCGACAAACCCATGGTGGGCTCATCCAGGATGATTAGCTCCGCCTGGAAATAGAGCGCCCGCACAATTGCTATGCCCTGACGCTCGCCCCCGGACATGGTCTTGACCGTCGAGTCGGGCGTGATCGCTTTGGAAGTGAATCCCATGTGACTCTGCATCAGGCGAGCTGTTTCACGCCGCATCCCTTCCACGTCCAACACACCGAAACGATTGCACAACTCACGCCCCATAAAGATATTTCTCCACAAAGACTGCTGGTCCGCCAGAGCACGTTCCTGGTAAACGACCTCGATGCCCAGCTCGCGCGCTTTGGCCACGGTCATTACATCCACCGGCTGGCCCTTCCAGAAAATTTGTCCGCCCGGGTCTGGGCAATGATATCCTGTAATAATCTTGACCAAAGTGGACTTGCCAGCCCCATTATCGCCCAACAATCCCACCACTTCGTTATATCCTACCTCGAAGTTAACATTGCGCAGCGACTGTACCTCACCAAACGTCTTACTGATGTTGATCATCTGCAGCAGGTAGTCCATTGCCAGCCATTCCCCCTATTAAAGGATGCGGTGTGGAACCAAGTAAAGCCAAGGTGTCTGGTCCCACACCGCCTCATTAACGAGTATTAGCTAGAACCGACCAGCACCGAGCCAAGCACGGGCTAGCGGATCTCCTTTTCGGCCAGCGGAGCTAGGAAGTCGATGTTGTCCTTATCTGCAAAACCACCACCGGTGTCGATGTGCAGACCGGAGAAGCCGTACACCTTGGTCAGACAGACTTGCAGAATTGGCAAGTAGCCCTGCAACCACGGCTGCTGGTCGATCACCAGGTCGGTCCAACCGCCCTTGATGGCCGCTGTCGTGGCCGGCGACAGGTCGAAGCCGGCGCCATAGATGTCATCCGGGCCCTTGCCAGCCGCTTTCAGATAGGTCTCCAGCGTTGCGGTCAGGCCGCCGTGATCCGTGACGACTAGCTTGACATCGGGATGCGCTGAGACATAGCCGGCGAAGGTGGGTGTACCTGCAGCTGGATCCTTATTGGTAGCCGCGTCAATCTCAATGTAGTCCACCACCAAGCCAGCCTTCTCGAGGGCATCGATGACACCCTTGGTACGCAGGCCACGCGTGGGCTGGGACAGCAGACCCCACACCATAGCCCGGTCGCCTTCCTTGAGGCCAAAGCGCTTGACCGCCTCAGACCCAAGCGCGAACCCGGAGCCATACAGATCTTGACCCACATAGCCAAAGCCCTTCGAGGCGTACTTCTGCTCCATATTGGGCAGGGTTGTGTTCTGGCTGGTTACTATAATCCCCTGAGCAATGGCATCCTCAATCAGTGGGTCAAACGCTTCGTCGCCCGGGTGTCCCATCACGCAGATGCCATCTGGCTTGGTGGCCGCTACTTCGCGGAATTGCTGGATCATTTTCTGCGGGTCCCAGTCGGAGAACACATAGTCTACCGTTGGACCCAGGTCCAGTTGTGCCTGCTTGGCACCGTTATAGACGTTGTTAGCAAAGACACCACCCGCAGGACCACCAGGGAAGAAGACAATGTGTACACCCTTGCACCACTTCTCGACAGGTTCAGTAGCCGGCGGTTTGGCAAGGGCAGCAGAAGTCGAGAGCAACAATGCTAACACTACTACGATCCCAACCAGCAGACTGAGTCTTCTAGCGTTCATCTTTTCCTCCTTTGGAAACTGAGTTAGGTGATTTGACCAAGCCAAACGTCACGCCACACTGTGCCAGGAGGACGACCTCTTGGCGAGCTAAACCGACACCCACTTACTATGTCTCCTTCGACCGTGCATCACCTCCCTTCCAAATGTCACGCTGAGCACAGACGAGAAGCATGAACAGCTGAGGAAACTCGATCCACGCGACCTGCTGCATCATCGAGATGGTTGGCAGATATTGAGCTCTCACGCACAATCAGCTGTGGCTTCAACCAGATCACATCTGCCGTTTGTATCTCCTGATCCGCGTGCTGGCTAGCTTCGATCATCGCGACTACGCGTTGCACCGCTGTACGCCCCAAAGCATACAGGTCTTGATGTACGGTGGTAAGAGGGGGCCATAAGTAGGCTGTCTCCGGGATACCGTCAAAACCCACCACGGCTAACTCATCAGGGATCCGCAATCCTCTGCGACAAGCCACCGATAACACGCCGAACGCCATTTGGTCATTAGCAACGAAAACAGCGTCCATATCAGGATATCGTTCCAACAAACATTGGATGGCTTCTTCACCGCTCTTAGGCGACCAATCACCCTCAGCCCAATGCGAGTCACATACACTGATCCCAGCTTCTATCAGAGCATCTCGCCAGCCGGCCATACGCTGACGCGACTCCCACCAAGCCAGTGGGCCGGCAATGTGTGCGATGCGACGGTACCCTTGCTGCAATAGGTGCTCTGTCGCCACACGCCCCCCCATATAATTGTCAACTGCTACCACACTGACCTCAGATTGGGGGTGCATAGTAAGAAAAATGATGGGCACCGGCAAAGCAGGCAGACGTTCATCCATCCATGCATGGTTGTTTCCCACTTCAGAAACTGCCCAGATAACCCCATCCACCTGCCTGGCCAGCAACGCATCCAAAATGGGTATCACTTCATCGGTCTCAAAGCTCGGCAACACTTTAAGCAGAAGCGAATAACCCATTGCCTCAGCTTGGTCCGTGATCCCGTTCAACGTATAGGCCGGCCCAATATAAGTCAACCCGGCCGTGACAACACCCAGCGTATGACTACGACGTCGGATCAAGCTCCGTGCCAGAGCATTGGGCTGATAACCTAACTGTTCAATCGCCTCTAACACACGTTGTCTTGTCTCAGCGGCCACATCGGGACGTCCATTAACCACCCGGGAGACAGTCTGCGCTGACACGCCCGTTCGTTCGGCTACTTGCTTGATCGTGACTCGGCGTCTGATCACCATATGGTAGGGTTTGCCGTCGACCTCCTCCTTATAAAGGACCCGGTTCTGGGAGACCAAGTTTCTGTTAACGTTCCCGTTACCGTAAACATTCTAACATGAAAAGCGCACAAAGTCAAGAGCCACGAAGAGGGTGTTGAAAAAGTCCGTTGAAAAGCGCAGTTTAGCCCGACGGCCGAGCTCGGCATTTTCTATCTAATCTAATTGTCACGTTCCCCCTTTGCATGGTATATTTTTCAAACCATCATCGCGCACGAGAGGTCTTATGTGGTAAAGATCGTCGAGTCACTTCACATTCGCGGGGTTAAATTTGTGTACTTGCGTGCCTTCACCGACATGCGAGGTGTTCTTGTCGAAACCTTCCGCAAGGAATGGTTTCCCGAACACTCTTGGGGGGTCATCCAGACAAACTGCAGTCACAGCCGTGCTGGCGTCTTGCGGGGGCTGCACTATCACTTGCATCAGACCGACTACTGGTATGTGGCCCAAGGAACGATTCGCGCAGGACTGGTAGATTTGCGACGCAGCTCCCCCACATATCGCGCCACCCAGATCGTGGAGCTTTCTGATCACACTCCTATGGGGCTTCTCCTTCCCCATGGTGTAGCCCATGGCTTCTTAGCGCTCAGTGATGTGATCCTCACGTATCTGGTCGATCGATATTACGACGCGACCGACGAATATGGATTAGCTTGGAACGACCCCGAATTGCAGCTGGATTGGGGTCTCCAAGATAGAGAGCCGCTTATTTCACAACGTGATCGTACGAACCCTTTACTCGCCCACATCCCAATCCAGTCTCTGCCCGATTGAGTTAAGATCACCTACATCAAAAGGCAAGGCACATTTCCGACACCGGATAAGGAGGTCCTGACATTGGCACCCGGCATCGGTCATCAGTTCATAGTGCAGACATACTATCGTTACCTCGAGCCACCTGACCAGAGCAAGGGGCTTCCCCAGCCCCCCTTGCAATTGGCGTATGATCCTGCCCAGCACACTATCGCGTTGCCCTCCCCCACCACTATTGAAGTGCAGCCAGTGAGTGTGCGCGAGGCGATCGAAACGCGGCGCAGCGTGCGCCGCTATACCCACACGCCTCTCTCCCTGGAGGAGCTGTCTTTCCTGCTCTGGTGCACACAAGGGGTTAAGGAAGTGAGTGGGTGTCAAGTGACCTTACGCACTGTGCCATCGGCAGGTGCCCGTCACGCCTTTGAAACGTACCTGTTGGTCAATCGCGTTGCTGAGCTGCCCAACGGGCTTTATCGCTTTCTAGCGCTTGAGCACAAGCTGCTGCAACTAGATCTCGATCCAGCATTGAGCGACAGGATAACCGCGGCGTGTTGGAACCAGCAGTTTGTTAAGCTGAGCGCTGTCACCTTTATCTGGAGCGCAGTGGCCTATCGCATGACCTGGCGTTACGGTGAACGCGGCTATCGTTATCTCTACTTGGACGCAGGCCACGTATGTCAGAACCTTTATCTGGCTGCTGCTGCGGTGGACTGCGGTGTGTGTGCCATCGCTGCTTTTAACGATGAAGCGATGAACGCCTTGCTGGGCCTGGATGGCGAAGAGCAATTTGTGATTTATCTGGCTACAGTGGGCAAGCGCGATAGAGTATGAGAGCAATTTGGTAGTTTCTGACAGCTACATTGTGGTAATTTATTTTTAGTAAAAAGTTATCAAGCAGCCAACCAAATTGGCTGCTTTTTTAGCGCGCTTTCACCTATGTCAGAGGCACGAAGTTCACGGATACCTGAGTTCTATAAACGCACCGTCGAAGAACGCCTCGCCATCTTGGCGGAGAGGGCTTCTTTAACCCCCCAAGAGTGTGATGCATTGCAGGGCATCACGGGAGGACTCTCTCTACCCATAGCGGACCATATGATCGAGAACGTAGTCGGCGTGTACGGCTTGCCTCTGGGGATCGCCACCAATTTTTTGGTCAACGGGCGGGATGTGCTGATCCCCATGGTGGTCGAGGAGCCTAGCGTGGTCGCCGGGGCCAGCTTCGCCGCCAAATTGGCACGCGCTGGTGGTGGCTTCAAAGCAATAGCCACTGCGCCAGAGATGATCGGGCAAATCCAAGTGCTTGATGTACCCAACCTACACAAAGCACGTTTCGACCTGCTAACTCACGAGAAAGAGCTCCTTGCACTTGCTGACTGTAGCGATCCCGTGTTGACCAAACTGGGTGGTGGCGCACGCACGCTGGAGGTACGCCTGATTGAACAAAGCCCGGTGGGCGGAATGCTGGTGGTACATGTGATCTACGACACACGTGACGCGATGGGCGCCAATGCAGTCAACACGATGTGTGAAGCGCTGGCATCACGTATCGAGGAAATCACAGGGGGACGTGTGGTATTGCGCATCCTGAGCAACTTGGCAGATCGACGACTGGTGCGCGCGCAATGCACAGTGCCAGCGGAAGCGCTGACCTTTACCTCGGATGGGCACTCATATTCTGGTCAGCAGGTTGTCCGTCAAATTGTGGAGGCAAGCGCCTTAGCAGTGGTTGATCCATATCGTGCCGCTACGCACA
>JASFBB010000352.1:0-16084 GCA_036172345.1 Anaerolineae bacterium | reverse complement strand
CGAACCAAGCTACAATCATCCCACATTCCCTCCTTCGACGTGTCCCAACCTGGATGATATGCAACAATACCAAAGAGCCGCAGGGTTGGCAAGCATTCTGGCATTGAGAAGGCCTGTTTTCCGCCCGTATATGGGAACGGGGGAACCCTTCGAAGCCCATTCACGTCATATTTCATACAAAAGACGAGATTTGGAACGAGGCACTTTCTCATCTACAATGCCTTACATGATGCTGAATCTCCAATGCTCTGTTCGGTGGGTACACATCACACACTGCGTTGCATCGCTGATGCTCGCTCTACTGCTCATCGGGATACTCGGTGGAGCTGCCCTGGCACACCCCCCGGACAAGCCACCGCCACCACAACCTGCCGGAGACTTCATCCCTGGCCGCGTCCTGGTCAAGTTCAAGCCCTCCATCGGCGCTGCTGCCGCCCACGACCGGCTGGCGCAACAGGGATTGCACGCCAGCGAGGTCATCGCCGGCCTGGATGTGTTCAAGGTGGACGTGCCGCCCAGCAAGGAGTGGGAGACAATCGCGCAGCTGCGCACCCGCGCCGATGTGCTCTACGCCGAACCGGACTACCGCGTCTATGCACTGGACACCATCCCCAATGACCCATACTGGGGCTCCCAATGGGGGTTGCCCAAAATCCAGGCGCCCAAAGCGTGGGATATCCTCAGCACCACTGGCGGGGCGAACGTCATCATCGCCATCGTCGATAGCGGCATCGATCTGGATCACCCCGACCTTGCCTGTCCGAACAAGCTGCTACCCGGATATGACTTTGTGAACAATGATAATAACCCACAAGATGACTACGGCCATGGCACGCATGTGGCCGGCACCGCCGCCGCCTGCACTAACAACGGAGTCGGAGTGGCGGGTGTCGCCTGGGCCGCCCGTCTGCTGCCGGTGAAGGTGCTCGACGCAGCAGGCAACGGAAGTTACTCCAATCTGGCAGCCGGCATCCGCCACGCAGTGGACAACGGTGCGCGCATCATCAACCTCAGCCTGGGCGGCATTAATGATAGCTCCACCATGAGAGAGGCCGTCTCCTACGCGGTGAATAATGGGCGGTTGGTGGTAGTAGCAGCCGGCAATTGCGCTGTTGGTGGAAGCGGTTGCAACGGACAGACCAACCCGATCATGTACCCGGCCGCCTACGCTGAGGTGCTCGCCGTGGCGGCAACCGATTCGGACGATAACCACGCCTACTTCTCCGAGTATCACCCCTACGTCGACGTGGCAGCACCGGGGATGGGCATTTACAGCACCTCGCTGGACAATTCCTATGGCAATCTCAATGGCACCTCGATGGCCACCGCCTTCGTCAGCGGTCTGGCCGCGTTGCTCTGGTCGGCGGACGGCAACATGTCTGCGACGCAGGTGCGCGCGCTGATCGAGTCCAACGCCGACGACCTAGGAGCACCGGGCAAGGACAATTACTTCGGCTACGGACGCATCAACGCCTGGCGCACGTTGCACGCGCGCGTGCAGGTAAGCGCCACCCCGACGCAGGTCACCTTCCTGGCCGATGCTGAGAAAGGGCCTGTGCCGTCGCAACAGCCGATCACCCTCACCACCCCCAGCACCCAGCCGCTCACCTGGACGGTCACGATCACCCCAGCGGTGAGCTGGCTGTCGATTGCCGGGGCACCTTCGGGCAGCGTCTCCGCTGCCGCGCCGGCGACGCTGCTGCTGAACGCCACGCGCCCGATCACCTACGGCAGCTATCAGGCAACGCTGGTCATCACCAGCACCACCGCCATCGGGGCGCGACCTCTTCCGGTGACCGTCAACGCCACCTTCTATTATGTTTCCCAGCTGTACCAGGTGATCCTCTTCCCCATCGCCAAGAACGCGACGCTGCCATAGCGCCCAAACCGCGCCGCGGGCGTCTGGGGAGTGACAAACTATATCAAACCGAGCGCGTAGGGGCGACCGGCCGGTTGTCCCTACAAGCGGCTAGGATTTTACGGAGGTTATCACTCGATACCCTCTTCGGTGGGTCGAACCCGCAAATTCTGGATACCGCCCCCTAACGGGTCGCGGCTCGAATAAATTTATATGACGCTTATCGCCTCACCAGCTGGCGCAACAGAAGGGCATCCTGGACGGCATGCCCCCAGGCATCGTTGTTAAAGTAGGCATATACGATGTGACCGGCAGCAAGCCAATCCCGGATGCGTGCTGCCCATGGCACCAATCCTTCCGCACCGTAGCGACCACAATACTCCGCCGCTGTCCCGTGGAAACGCAGATAGATCATCCGACCGGTGACCCAAAGCGGACATGTCATACCCGGCATGTGAAAGATACAGAATCCCAGACCGAACTGCTGCAGCACGTCGTACACGGCTAGGGTGAACCAGCTGGGATCGCGAAACTCAAAGGCATGGTGGAGCTCCAGGGGCAACAGCGCGGCGAAGTTCTTCAGGCGTGCCGCGTCGGCGGGCCAGCGCGGCGGCAGCTGCCAAAGGATAGCACCCAACCTGTCGCCCAGGCGGCGCACGCGAGACAAGAAGCGCTCCAGAGGGGTTTCCACATCTTTTAGGCGTTTCAGATGGGTCAGATAGCGATTCGCCTTGACGGAGTACAGAAATCCGGCAGGCGCCTGGGAACGCCAGCGGTCAAAAGCTGTCTCAGAAGGCAAGCGGTAGAAGGAATAATTGATCTCGACGGTGTCGAAGTGAGTGGCGTAGTGGTGATACCATTCCCGCTCGGCGAGGGTATCGGGATAGAACACCCCGCGCCAGTGGGGATAGATCCAACCCGACGTGCCGATGCGACATAGGCCGTTCACGGTTCTGCCTGGGTCTGCTCCGCTTCTTCGCGTTGCAATTGAGCCAGGAACTCACGATCCGCCTGCGTCAGAGGGGCGCGCGCCAACAGGTCGGGACGACGTTGGTAGGTGCGCCGCAGCGCCTCGCGGCGCCGCCACCTGGCGATCTCAGCATGATGACCCGAGCGCAGCACGGCCGGCACTTCATATCCGCGGTAGACCGCCGGCCGGGTGTAATGCGGGTATTCCAACAGACCACTGGCGTGGGAGTCGTCCAGTGGGGCGTCTGGGTCGCCTAGCACGCCGGGAATCCAGCGCACAATGGCGTCCACAAGCACCATAGCGGGGATCTCACCGCCGGAGAGGACATAGTCACCGATGGAGATCTCATCCGTGGCGAGATAGCGGCGCACACGCTCATCGACACCCTCGTAGCGGCCGCAGATGAGCAACAAGCGCGGATGTTGGGCCAGCTCGCGCGCTATAGCATGGGTGAAGAGACGCCCTTGTGGGCTCAGCAGAATAATGGGCACACCCTTGTGACCGGTGGGATCATACCCCAACACAGCCTCTACCGCGTTCCAGATCGGCTCGGGTTTCATCACCATGCCACCGCCACCGCCGTAGGGCACGTCATCGGTCACGCGATGTTTGCCCGGTGCATAGTCGCGGATGTTGTGCAACGCAATGCTCACCAATCCGGCCTGAGAAGCGCGTTGGATGATGCTGCACGTGAAGACCCCTTGGAACATTTCGGGGAAGAGGGTGAAAATGTCGAAATGGACGGTGTGCCTCACGTTCCCCATTCTCAGCCCCCCGGATTGGGATTCAGACGCGCCAAATAGGCCTCCACCATCTGGCGGAAGAGCGGAGCGGCCTCTTTGGCACCTTCGCCGGCATGTTCCAAGACGACGGCGACCGCCACCTGGGGTGCCTCGGCGGGGGCATAGCCAGCAAACCAGGCGTGCGGCTTCTCCTGACCGCTCTCGGCAGTGCCGGTCTTGCCCGCGGCGGTGAACGTGGCGCCGGCGAACGCCTCACGTGCCGTGCCGCGTGGTGGACGCGTCACATTCGTCAACGCTTCACGAATCACCGCCAAGTTTTGCGCGCTGACAGGCAGGTTGCCGAGCACCTCTGGCTGCATCGTACGCTCGTTGCCGGAACGTTCCACGATGCGCAGCACGAGCTGCGGACGATAGATGCGACCGCCGTTGGCGATAGCCGCCATCAGGTTGGCGATCTGCAACGGTGTGGTGAGCAGGAAGCTCTGGCCGATGGCCAGATTGACGGTATCACCTGGGAACCAGCTCTCGGCGCGCTCGGCCAGCTTCCAGGCGCGATCCGGCACCAGCCCCGCCACTTCTTGGACGCCGGTGATACCGGTCGGCTTGCCCAATCCGCATGCCCGGGCCACGTCCGGCAATATTTGGGGATCGCGGTTCTGCAGCGCCAGGCCGACCTCGTAGAACACTACATCGCACGACTGCGTCAGGCCATCTCGCAGGCTGATCGTGCCGTGTCCTGCTTTGAGCCAGCAGGTCTTGACAAAAGCGTCGCCCAACCGGTTCCAGGTGCCCAGGCAGGTGTAGGTGGTGTCGGGCGTCAGGCCCAGCTGTTCCATGCCGGCCATCATGGTCACCACCTTGAACACCGAACCGGGAGGATATACCCCCTGCGCACACCGTTCCAACAGGGGGCGGTTGGGGTCGCTGGTGAGAGCCGCCCATGTCGCTGGGTCAACCCCGCTCACGAACAGATTGGGATCGAAGCGCGGATAGCTGGCCATCGCCAGGACAAAACCGGTGTTGACCTCCAGCACCACGATGGCGCCCGGTCGCTGCCCCAGAATGTTCTCGGCATCAGCCTGCAGGCCTTTATCGAGGGAGAGATAGATGCTATTGCCAGGACGCGGAGGAACCTCTGCGATTAAGGCGGCCTCGCGGTTCTGGCGGGTTAGCGTTACCAGGCGGCCACCGCGCTTGCCGGCCAGTATCGTCTCGCCCCAACCCTCCACGCCGGAACGCCCCACCAGCTCATCGCCACGGTAGCCACGCGCACACCAGGTGGGCAGCTCTTCGGCGGTAATGGCACCCAGATACCCGACTAAATGCGCCGCCAACGTGCCACTGGTGTACGCACGCACAGTGCTCTCACGCCGTTCCACGCCCGGCAGCTGCCGCAGCAGGTCATCGTTGCTGATGCTCACCTCCGGCTTGACGTGGGCGATCGAGACGAACCATTCGGGGCGCGCCACCTCGATCTTCTTGTAGATCGTCTGCGCGGCGACCCCGGTGATGGCGCTAAGTTGTGCGATCACCTGGCTGGGATCATCGGGTAATCTGCCCGGCACTACGCCGATCTCCACCATCTTACCCTGCACCGCTAATCCCAGGCCGTTGCGCTCGTAGATGTTACCGCGCGGCGCGGTGCGATTGAGCAACACGAGCGTCAGATCCTCGCCCAACGCCGGCAAAACCAGTGTAGAGGACCAATCCACCACCCAGCGTTCCCCTTCCCATACCAGCGGCAGAGTGTTCTCAAAGCTCAACGGCCCGAACAGACTGGTCTGCCACACGGTGCGAAAGCTGGCGCTGGCGCTAACTCCCCGAGCTAGCACAGCACGCAGCTCGTTCTGAATGGTGGTCACGGTCGCTTCCGTTTGGGCCCGGAGGTAACGCTCTCGAAATGACTCGAAGGAGATCGCATCGCGGTCTGCTTGGCACAGCAGATTGTACATCGTGGCATAATCGCCCAACGTCCAGGCGGAGAGAAAAGCGGCTGCGGCGCCGTCCGGCGAGGGTAAGGCTGTCGAGGTGGGGGGAGGTGCAGGGGTCGAGGGCGCCAAGAACAGCGGAGACTCCCCTAGACGTGTTTCCTCGGGGTGCTGCGGTGTCGGCTCGCCCAAGCGCGCCGTGCAGGCGCCAGCCAACGTACCGAGCGCCAGTTTCAGGAAAACCCGCCGCGACCAAATGCGTTTCATAATTCTATGATAGCATACATTACATAAAAAGTACAGCTTACACGCGAGAGAGTAAGGGCTTGCATATTTCAGCGGTCTGAGTAGAATATACAAGCGAGACGCATATAGCCCGTCTTCTTTTGTTGTTCTGGCAGCCCGGCGGCACTCTGTCATAAAGAAGCTCCGCCGGCTGCCCTTCATATTTATCATTGTCTGTTCAACTCAAGTGGCTAAGAAAAACTCAGACCGCACCTGCAATTGAGAGTTCTCGTAAGAGTGGTGGGATCGCTATGTCAGAAAAACAGGTGTTCTTGACGCGGGAAGGGTTGAGAAAGCTCGAGGAGGAGTTGCGTTACCTGGAGGAGGAGAAGCGCAGCCAGGTGGCCAATCGCATCCAGGCGGCCAAAGAAGAGGGTGATATCACCGAAAACGCCGAGTATGACGACGCCAAGCACGAGCAGGCCTTCGTCGAAGGACGCATCCTGACATTGCGCAATATGATCCGAAACGCAGTGCTCATCGAGGAGGAAGGCCCCTCAGAAGTGGTGCGGTTGGGTTCCCGGGTGACAGTCTTAGAGGAAGGCGCCACGCACCCAGAGGTCTACACGATTGTGGGGTCTGCCGAAGCAGATCCTGCCAATGGACGCATCTCCAACGAGTCCCCCTTAGGACGTGCCCTGATGGGACAATGTGTGAACACCACTGTCACCTACACCGCGCCGGTGGGTGCTATCCGCATCAAGATCCTTGACATTAAGTGATCCCACCGCTCCCCGGGCTCGGAGAGCAATGAAGATTTCGGCAACTTGCATGGAACACTAAAGGAACCCCTCTATGCTTGAAAATCTAAGTGATCAGGTACAGCAACGCCTGGCAAAACTGAAGCAACTGCGCGAGCGAGGCGTTGATCCCTATCCCGCGCGCGTGCTGCGCAGCCACACTAATGCGCAGGCCATCAGCGCGTTAGAACAGTCCGAGGCAGATGGCAGCCCGGCCCCCTTCGTGCACGTGGTGGGCCGCATTCGCGCATTGCGCATTATGGGGCGCAGCACATTCGCTCACATCGAAGACGGCAGCGGCCGCCTGCAGATTTACTTGAGGCAGGACGACCTGGGTGAGGAGACATACACCCATTTCAAGCGCGACTTCGATCTGGGGGATTTCATCGGTGTGCGCGGCCATATGTTTCGCACTCAAACCGGCGAGGCAACCGTGCGTGTGCGTTCCTATCAGATGCTCGCCAAGGCATTGCATCCCCTGCCGGAAAAATGGCACGGCCTGCGCGATGTGGAGACGCGCTACCGGCGACGCTATTTAGACCTGATCGCCAACGAGGAGGTGCGCCATATTTTCATCACACGCAGCCGTCTGATCACTGCAATGCGCAGTTTCCTGGATGGACAGGGCTTCCTGGAAGTGGAAACCCCCACGCTACAGCCGCTCTACGGGGGCGCTATGGCACAGCCCTTCATCACCCACCACAACGCGCTTGATATGGACCTCTATTTGCGCATCTCAGATGAGCTGTATCTCAAGCGTCTCATCGTGGGCGGTTTTGAAAAGGTGTACGAAATTTGCAAAGATTTCCGCAATGAGGGCATCAGCACCAAACACAATCCCGAATTCACCGCCATGGAGTGCTACTGGGCTTATGCTGATTATCACGATATGATGTGGCTGACCGAGAACATGATCGCCACGATGGCGGAACAGGTGCTCGGCAGCACCAAACTCACGTTCCAGGGGCATACGATCGACCTGAAGCCACCATGGCGACGGTGGTCGTTGCACGAGGCGATCAAAGAGACGACCGGGATTGACTACAAGGAGTTTCCCACTTTAGAAGCACTGTGGGGAGAGGTCCGGCGCCGCGGTCTGAATGTCAGCCCACAACCGACCTGGGGGAAGCTGATCGACGAGCTATTGGGCGAGATCGTCGTGCCGAGGCTGATCCAACCGACTTTCATCAAGGACTATCCGGTGGACATTTCACCCCTTGCCAAGTCGTCCCCCGATGATCCAACCCACGTCGAGCGCTTTGAGCTCTTCATCGGTGGATTGGAAACCGGCAATGCATATAGCGAGCTGAACGATCCGCTGGTGCAACGCGAACGTTTCGAGCAACAGGGGCAGATCGCACGAGCTGGGGATGTCGAAGCACACCCGATGGACGAGGACTACCTGCTGGCACTGATGCACGGCATGCCCCCCACCGGAGGCTTGGGCATCGGGGTGGACCGGCTGACGATGCTCTTCACCGACCAGATCTCGATCCGCGAGGTCATTCTATTCCCCCACCTGCGCAGCCGAGAGTAACGTCCCGATGGGTGATGGTTGGATTCACCGGCACAAAACTCTACTTATGATGGCCCCAAACCGTGGGCATTCTTTCATAATTCTTGTGGAGGGAGTACCGTGTACCGAGCTTTGATCAGTGTATCCAACAAAAGTGGATTGGTGGACCTCGCGCGCGAGCTTATCGCACTCAACTGGCAACTCATTGCCAGCGGCGGCAGCGCGCGCGTCCTGCGTGAAGCCGGCCTCCCGGTGACCGAGGTCGCCGAGGTGACCGGTGCGCCCGAGATGTTAGGCGGTCGCGTGAAAACCTTGCATCCGGCCATCCATGCCGGGATTCTGGCGCGCGACCACGCGGCGGACCGCGCCGAGCTGGCCCGCTATGGCATTCACCCCATTGACATGGTGGTTTGCAACCTCTATCCCTTCCGCGAGACGGTGGCGCGTCCGAGCGTTTCGCTGGAGGAAGCGGTGGAACAGATAGACATTGGTGGTGTGACGCTGCTGCGTGCGGCGGCCAAGAACTTTGAGCGTGTGACCGTGCTGTGTGATCCGCGGGACTATGCCCCAGTATTGGAAGAGCTGCGCAACGCCGGAACGACCTCCCCGGCGACGCGCCGTCGCTTGGCCGTCAAAGCTTTCCGGCACACTTGTGACTATGATAGTGCCATCGCCGCCTATTTGGAGCGGCAATTTGAGATGCAGGCGGAAGCTCCGCTGCCCTCGCGCCTTGAAATCTCGTTGCCATTGGTACAGGCAATGCGCTACGGCGAGAATCCTCATCAAAACGCTGCGTTTTATGCGGCCGAGGGCAGTGGCCCATTGGGTGGCGAACTATTACAAGGCAAGCCACTCAGCTATAACAATGTGCTTGACCTGGACGCAGCCTGGCGCGCGGCCCGCAGCTTCGATGCCCCGACGGTGGTGATTGTAAAGCACCTTTCCCCGTGTGGCATCGCCTCGGCGGAACAGCTGCCACACGCTTTTCACGCCGCGCTGGCCAGCGACCCGGTGAGCGCCTTCGGCGGGGTCATCGCGGTCAACTGTCCGTTCGACTTGGACACCGCAGAGGCACTTGGCGACCTGTTTGTGGAAGCGATCGCCGCGCCCGCTTTCACCCCGACAGCGCGCGAGCACCTCGCTGTGCACAAGCCCAACTGTCGTCTGCTCCAAATCGCCCACGCTATGCCGGAACAGTGGGAATTGCGTTCGGTGGCGGGCGGTGTGCTGTTGCAGTCGGTGGATCATGGTGACCCGCCGGACACGGTCTGGCGTACGGTGACACGACGCGCTCCAGACGAACGCGAGATGAAAGCGCTGCGGATGGCGTGGAAGGCATGTCAACATGTCAAGAGCAATGCCATCGTGCTGGTGCGCGACAATGCCACCGTTGGCATCGGCGGAGGATTGCCCAGCCGGGTAGATGCCGCACGGTTGGCAGTCGCCAAGGCGGGCGAGCGGGCACGTGGCGCGGTGATGGCTTCGGATGCCTTCTTCCCGTTCCCAGATGGTGTAGAGGTCGCTGCCCAAGCGGGTGTGACTGCAATCATCCAGCCCGGCGGATCGGTGCGCGATGAAGAGGTCATCGCCACAGCAGATCGCTTGGGCATGGCCATGGTGTTCACCGGAGTGCGCCATTTCCGACACTAGAAGCTGATCATCAAGCGGGATGCAGACAAAGAGAGTGCCCATGGACAACGCCATACGTGGCGCCATACGTGGTATCCTGTTCGACTTGGGCGGCACCCTGATGACCTTCACCGGTGACTGGGAAGAAGTCCAGCAGCGCGGTGCCGCACAGATGGCCGCCTTTTTCAGGCAACGACGCATTGCCATTGATGCGGAGCAGCTGGTGCACATCTTCTTGGCAGAGCGACAGGCCGGCTTCGCGCGTGCCGCTGAGACGCAGCGCGAAGTCTTGGGGACGGAGTGCCTGCGCACAGCGCTGGAGCGGATAGCAGCCCCACCCAATGCATTCGACCTGATTCCTGAGGCGATGCGCGTCTACTTCGCGCCCGAAGAGGCCGCCTGGCGTGCCTTTCCCGATGCGAAGGACACCCTACGCCGGCTAGCCGCCATCCGCTCGTCCGATGGGCGGCCCACCTATCGAATGGGCGCGCTTTCCAACGCCACCGACGACGCCATCATCCAGCGGTTGGTCAATCGGCTGGAGTTGCGTCCCTGGCTGTCGCCGGTGTGGACTTCCGCTGCACTGGGCCTGCGCAAGCCGCGGCGTGAGGTCTTCGAAGCATTGCTGGCACGTTGGCAGCTGCCGCCTGAATCCGTGGTCATGGTGGGCGACCGGCTGGAGATTGACATCTTGGGCGCTCAACAGGTCGGCATACGCACCGTACTTATCACGGCGGACGACGTGCCCAGCAATCAGCTCTATCGCGACACCATCGTCCCGGACGCGACGGTCCAGCGCATCGGTGAGCTGCCGAGATTGCTCGCAGATTGGTCGGAGGGTGGTCGGCAAAGCACCCAATGAGCGAACCGAGCAGTGTGTCCCAACCGTTGAAAATCCTGCTGCTGGCCGCCGAGGTCGTCCCCTTTGTCAAAACGGGCGGTCTGGCAGATGTGGCTGGCTCGCTGCCGCCTGCTGTCCGCGCACTGGGCCACGACATCCGGGTTGCTATGCCACGTTACGGTCGCATTGACCCGCGCCGCTTCAACCTCACCCTGCTGCCGAAGACCTTCGCAGTGCCGATGGATGATCGCATGGAACCGGGACAGCTGCGCGAGGGACGTCTAGCGCACGACGTGCCCATCTATTTCGTGGAGAACGCGCGTTACTTCGGACGCGAAGGCCTCTACATGTACCCCGACGACGCTGAGCGCTTCATCTTCTTCTGCCGTGGAGCGCTGGAAGGAGTGCGCCAGCTGGGATGGCAGCCGGATGTGATTCACTGTCACGATTGGCAGACGGCACTGGTGCCCAACTGGCTCAAAACCATATATGTGCGCGATCCTTTCTTCTCCCGGACGGCCAGCGTGTATACCATCCATAGCTTAGCGTTTCGGGGCATCTTCGGCCGACGCGTGCTCGAGATCGCCGGCATCGCCGAATACGAATTCACAGCCGGCCCGGATGACACCCGCAATGGACAGGTGGTGGACTTTATGGCGCGCGGCATCACCTATGCCGACGTGATCAGCACCGTCAGCCCCACTTACGCTCGCGAGATCCTCACCCCTGAGTTCGGCGAAAACCTGGACGGCCTGTTGCGACAGCGTCAGGACCAGCTATTCGGCATCCTGAATGGATTGGATGTGGAGGACTACGATCCCGCCACCGACCCACATATAGCGCGCCATTACACGGCGGAGACACTGGAACAGCGTGCGGAGAACAAAGCAGCTCTGCAACGCTACGCCGGCATGGAAGTAGCACCCGAAGCGCCCTTGCTCGGCGCCATTTCCCGATTGGTGGATGACAAAGGCTTCGACCTGATCCAAGCGATGTTAGAACCCATGCTGAAGCATCTAGGTGTCCAGTTCGTGCTGATGGGCACCGGCGAAGAGCGTTATCATCGTTTCTTTCTGGAGCTGGCGCAGCGCTATCCAGGCCGCGTGGCCGTCTTTCTGACCTTCAACACCCCCCTCGCACGTCGTATCTACGCTGGAACGGATATCTTCCTGATGCCCTCGCGCTTCGAGCCGTGTGGCCTGGGGCAGATGATCGCGATGCGCTACGGCAGCGTGCCGCTGGTGCGCGCGGTGGGCGGTCTGGTGGACACAGTACAGGATTATGATCCAGTCACCCAGACGGGCACCGGCTTTCTCTTCCGCCCCTACGACGCCATAGCATTTTACACCGCAGCCGTGCGCGCGGTGGAGACGTATCGCCATGCCGACACCTGGCGCAAGTTGCAACAGCGCGGTATGCAGCAGGATTTCTCGTGGCAAGCCTCCGCGCGCGCCTACGTCGGGCTCTATCGGCTTGCCTGTGCCTTGCGCACTCAGGCGGCAGAGATCACACCGCGCACTCTATAGCACCGTATAGGGCTCCGTACTCGTCCCTTTTATGGGTAGGTTTTTGGCCTAAGACGGCACTTTCGTGCATCCCCTCATACTCTACCCCTGCTCCCGCCACCCCATCGAGCCGCGACCTAGGGAATCAACATGAGAAATCTTTCCTATTGGATTGCTCATTGTCCAATGATATGATTATGGTGAGTAACCTTGAAGGCATAGAGTTGGATAAAAAGGTGATGGAGAACGGCCATTCAAGTCGTGTTGCGAGGGGCTGGCGCTTGTTGTTGATGGCGCCGGCTTTTGTGTTCATTGTGTTGCTGGGATGGGCCGCTGCCAATTGGCACGCTGCCCGGAAGGAAGAGCATATGCGCGACCAGCTCCTGTATCAGGTGCGCCAGATCGCGGCGACGATTGATCCTGAGCGGGTCAAGTCACTCACCTTCACCGCCGCCGATAAGGGCACACCCGCCTTCGAGCGCCTGCGCGCCCAGCTGACCGCCTACAGTCGCTATATTCGGCAGCGCAGCATCTACACGATGGCACTACGGGGTGACCACATCGTGTTTGGTCCAGAAAGCCTGGCCGAGGACGATCCGTGGGCTTCGCCACCTGGGACGGTCTACCAACAACCATCACCCGAGGATTTCGATCTGCTTTACTCGGGCAAGCCTGAAACGATAGAACAATGGAGTGACGAATACGGCACCTTCGTATCCGCTCTGGCGCCCGTGATCGATCCCCAGAGCGGTCGCGTGTTGATGGGCGTCGGCATCGACGTGGACGCCACGGAGTGGAATATGTTGGTTGAGCGCGGCCGGCTGTTGCCCAACCTGGTCACGCTGGCACCCCTGCTGATCTTCCCGGTGACGCTGGCGCTGTTGCAGTGGCATGAGCGGCGCGTTACCCGTCGGCCGGTGGGCTGGCCACGCTATGGAGAGACCGCTATGGTGTTCAGCCTGGGGTTGATGTTGACCGGCTTCGGCGTGCTCACCGTTACGGAAAGCGAGCGTTACCAACGTTGGCTCACCTTTCAACATCTGGCCGAATCGCGCACGGCTTTGGTACGTGATAGCCTGTCCGCTCTGCGCAGCGATTTGGCAAGTGTGGCACGCTTCTATCAGGGCAGTGAACAGGTGACGCGTCAGGAGTTCCACACGTTCACCGCCTTGGTGCTGGGCCGTCCGGGTTTGCAAGCGTTGGGGTGGGTGCCGCGCGTGTTGCCCGATGAGCGAGCGCGGTACGAGGTATTAGCGCGTCAGGATGGATTGGAGCACTTTTCCATATTTGAGCCTCCCACGCAGAGAACTGTGTCACCTGCTCTGAAGCGGAGAGAATACTATCCCCTCTACTACGTTGAGCCTTCGTCCGACAACCAAGAAATGTTGGGATTTGATTTAGGAACAGATCCATTGCAGCGCTCTGCGTTGGAAGCGGCGATGCGCACCGGTTGGGTGACAGCCTCCGATCCACTGGTCATGACGGATGGTGACGTGTGGCAAAGAAGTACGATAATCTATCAACCTGTTCTGGACGGCGCAATGGGAACCAGCACCCCTGCCGAGCGGACGCGAGGATTTATTGTGGGCGTGGTGAGTCTACAGCGGTTGCTGGACAGGGTGTTGTCCCACTATACACCGGCCGAGCAGGTGGACGTGCGGATCAGCTTGGTGGATTTGGTTTCCACGGAAAACCCGTTGCTCCTGGCCAGCTATCCCTCGGACTCCTCCACGGAGACATATCTTGCCGAGATAGACCTGTTGTCCCCCCAAATGTCCACGATGGTCACGGTTCATCCTATCTTCGCCTTCGGGTGCGCTTGGGCGATCGTCGCCCATCCGGGTGAGGGGTTCTATACTGCCTATCCTGCACGGGCAGGGTGGGGGGTTGGCCTGGTCGGGCTGCTGTTAACCGGTCTGAGTAGCGCGTTTGTGACCGCTCAGCTGCGTCAACAGAATACGTTGGAGCGACAGGTGCGCGAACGTACCGCAGCGTTGCAAGAGTCCGAAGAGCGCTTCCGCACCCTGGTGCAACAGGTGCCGGCGGTAGTGTATCTCAGCTTGTTGGACGAGGTGGGCACCACGCTCTATATCAGCCCTCAGCTGACCACGATGTTGGGATACACACCAGCGGAATGGATCGCGCAACCCGATCTCTGGCAGCGTTGCCTGCATCCTGACGATCGCGCACGTGTCCTCGCCGCCTACGAGACGATGCGCGACGGTGGTGCTCCGACGAACTGCGAATATCGCACCATTGCGCGAGATGGGCGCATCGTGTGGGTGCACGAGGTTGCCAACACATTGCATGCGAGAACTGGTGAGCCGCCCCTCCACCAGGGTATCTTGATCGACATCACCGAGCAAAAGCGGGCAGAAGAGGAACAGTTGCAGCTGGAACGTCGCCTGCTGCATGCCCAAAAGATGGAGAGCTTGGGGGTGCTGGCGGGTGGTGTCGCCCACGACTTCAACAACCTGTTGACGGCAATGCAAGGCCACTTGGAAATGGCGCAGCAGCAGATCAGCAATGCCGCAAACGTGCGCTGGCACCTCGACGCTGCGCTCCAGGTGGTCCAACGTGCCGCCGACCTCACGCGTCAGATGTTGGCCTACGCCGGCAAAGGTCAGTTTATCGTCCAAGACGTTGACCTCAACGCGTTGATTGAACAAAACCGCGCAATGCTCAGCGCCGCTGTGTCACGCTTTGTCACCTTCGATCTCCAATTGGCAACGCAACTCCCGCCCATCCGCGCCGACGTCGGCCAGATGCAACAGGTCATCATGAATCTGGTTACCAACGCTTCCGAAGCGATCGGTGAACAACACGGCGTGGTCACGCTGCGCACCGGGATGCAGGTATGCGACCACGAGTATCTGCAACACAGCTGTTTGGAAGAGAAGCCACCTGCAGGTCCCTACGTCTTTATAGAAGTGAGTGACACGGGCTGCGGCATAGATGAGCACACCCGCGAGCGCATGTTCGAGCCTTTCTTCACTACCAAGTTCACCGGACGCGGGCTGGGCATGGCAGCGGTGCAGGGCATCGTGCGTGCTCTCCATGGCGCCATTATGGTGGACAGTCAGCTGGGGCACGGCACCACGGTGCGTGTCTTACTACCGATCGCGCAACCTGCCGAGTTCTCTGCCCCCGCTCCACCAGTTCCGATTGCTTTGGCAGAAGCACAAGAGCAAACCGCCCCAACAGGCGCCATCTTAGTGATCGACGACGAGGATATGGTGTGCGAGCTGGTGGCGGACGCATTAGGCCTGATGGGCTTCCAAGCCCTTACTGCAAGTGATGGGGAGGAAGGGGTTCGTTTGTTCCAAGAACATGCCACCGAGATTGCCTGCGTCATCCTTGATTTGACTATGCCCCGCCAAGATGGCGCGAGCACATATCAGGCATTGCGCGCGATCCGGCCTGATATCCCCATCATCCTCACCAGTGGCTACAGCTTGCAGGATGTGCTTCAGCGCTTTGAGGGGCAAAAGCCGGATGGATTCCTGCACAAGCCCTATCCCCTGGAAGAGCTGCGCCAGGTTGTGGAGAGTGTAATGGGACGGCGAACTAAGCCGAATGGACACCTATGATCCCGGTTACGGAACAGCTCAGCTTGAACGAGGAGGAACTGGAGTGGGAGTTCATCCGCGCTTCCGGTCCAGGTGGCCAGAACGTCAACAAGGTCTCCAGCGCCGTGCAATTGCGTTTCAACGTACGAAGGAGCTCTTCTCTGCCAGAGGCGATCAAAGAACGGTTGATCCGCCTGGCCGGCAGACGGATGACGCAAGCGGGTGTGCTGGTGATTGATGCACGGCGCTATCGCAGCCAAGAAGCAAACCGCCAGGATGCCCTCCAGCGGCTTATAGCATTGATCCGCAAGGCGAGTGCACGGCCTAAGACGCGTAAAACAACCCACCCTAGCGCAGCTGCCCATGCCGCACGCCGCGAGGAAAAACGGCGTCGCGCTTTGATCAAACGCTATCGCCGGCCGCCGACGAGGTGGGAATAGCCTCCGAAGAAGAGGCAAAATCCCACCCCTTGCTGCCGGAGCTCTGTAGCCAGGGTTTCT
>JASFBB010000351.1:0-20898 GCA_036172345.1 Anaerolineae bacterium | reverse complement strand
CCGCCAGCTGATCCGTCAGCGTGTCCAGCGGGCGACCCAGATATTCAGATACTTCTTTGCGATTCGCTTTGACAATGGTCGGCCGGGCAGGCAGTCCCTGGCGCAATGCTTCACCATAGGTATCCAATAGAGTGGGGAGGTTGCGCGCCGCGGCTGCGCGGAGAAATTCCGGCACCAGCGCGGCCCCCTCTTTCCCTGGGGCACTGCCGCAGATGCACACTGCAGTGGCCTCTTCCAGCGCCTGGGCAAACGTGGTGCGTACCACCGCGAGATCCTCAGGGGTGAGTGCAGGCGGAGGCGTGAAATAGCCGCGTTGTTCATAGTGCTGATCGACTATTGTGATGGACACCCGGGTTTCTCCGCTGATCCAGGCAATGATAGCATTCAGGCCGTCCGCTTCCATTAGTGCAGCGTGGTGACGGCCTGACCATCCTCCCAACAGCGTGAAGGCACAGGCAGACTGCCCCAAGCCCTTCAGGGCACGGGCGACATTGGTGCCTTTGCCGCCTGCCACGTGGGTGACGCGCTTGACCTCGGTACGGTACACCGGCCTTATCTCGTCCACAAAGAAAGAAGTGTCAACCAACGGGTTCAGTGTCACGCATAGGATCATAGTGGTGTTCCTCGGTGTGTTTTGATCATCCCTCTTTGCCTCTTCGGAAGCTTCACGATACAATCTGCCCGATTTTGCTGCAAGGAGTTCTCGGACGCGGTTATGTGGATCATCGTGCTTTTCTTTGCTGCCGGAATATTACTGGGACGCCGGTTGCATGCCCACCCATTGTTGATCCGTCTGGCGGACCAGCTGGCAATGGCGAGTATCCTGCTCCTCTTGTTCGTGCTGGGTCTCTCGGTGGGGCTCCATCGAGAGGCACTGGCACACTTTGGGACGTTGGGATTGCAAGCAGCCACCCTGACACTAGGCGCTGTCATCGGCAGCGTGGTAGCTGTCCAGCTGCTCAGCTTGTCAATGAGAAGGAGACAATGAGGAGCAGCCTCATCATTCTGGTATGCTTTGCAGCCGGCATCCTGACAGGCCAGCTGGCGCCTCTGCCCTCCTCGCTGGCGCTGGATCATTACACCGTCTATCTCCTCTGTGCTCTCCTGTTGTTTGTCGGCATCAGCGTGGGTGGTGATGGTCATTTCTGGCAGACTATAAGGCAGCGGGATAATTTGCGACTGGCTCTGTTGCCTTTGCTGGTGGTTATCGGGACATTGGCCGGCGTTGCTGCTGCATCTCTGTTATTGCCTACGCTCACGCTGCGTGATGCGTTAGCAGTCGGCGCCGGCTTTGGCTATTATAGCCTTTCCAGTGTATTGCTCACCCAAGCACGCGGCGAGACGCTGGGGGTGGTTGCCCTGCTTGCCAATCTCATGCGTGAGATCGCCACGTTGGTGCTCGCCCCGCTGCTGGTGCGCTTTTTCGGCAAATTGGCGCCAATTGCGTGTGGAGGCGCCACCGCTATGGACTCTACGCTGCCGATCATCGTGCGCTTCTCCGGCAAAGAGTATTCCATTGTTGCTTTGTTCAGCGGCATCGTGCTCACCGTCGCGGTGCCCTTTTTGATCTTCATCATCCTCACCGTTTGAGGAGGGCAGGCCCCAGACATGGGCGGGCGAGATCGAAGCTCACACCTCTCACCTGATGCTCGGCGTCATCCGTTTGCCCCGATTTTTCAACTCTCCACAGTAAACTCACCTGAAACACGCAGATTGCCTTCTACATAAATTTCCACGCGATAGCGCCCTGGCAACAAACCAAAGAGCGTATGCTCCACCGGCATTCTCACCGCCAGCTGGTCGCAGTGACCGCATCCAGCGGATACTCTGCCCGCTCACCGGTATGTTTCACCAATTTCATTCTCGGTTGCATGAACCCCCTCCCCATCCAGCACGTCGTCGTGCACTTGCCATGACCGGAGTTGCTAGCAGGATCTCCTTAGCGAGACAATCCCGGAACGTATGTATCGTATGCTGCCAGGATCTCTTCAGGGGTAGCGGTGCCGGTGGTGCGCAATTTGCGGACGATCACTGCGGCGGCCAGGGAGGCCAACCAGCCCGCTTCCCAGGGGTTTGCTCCCGCTGCCAGAGCGGTGGTCAATGCGGCTAGGAAAGTGTCGCCGGCACCCACTGTATCGATAGGTGGAGCAACCGGCATGGCCGGGATATGGGCGTACCCTTGTGCCGCACATAACAATGCACCCCGCTCCCCGCAAGTGATGTAAACAGGCCGGCCGGTGTTCGCTTGAGCGCGCAACCCGGCTTCGATGAGTTGCTGTTCGGTCACCTCATCCGGTCGTCGCCCCGGGAACCACATCTGGGTTGCCTCCACCGCATTGGGCTTGATAACCATTTTCTCAAACTGCGCGATGTTCGCACGCGAGTCCGCAGCGAAGATCACCCGGGGATGTGCTTCAGCCATCTGGTTAAGTGCTTTCACCACACGTTCTGGCACAACGCCCACAGGTTGGTAATCCGCTATGATGATCGCGTCCAATGTCGGCAAGCGGTTGGCAATCTGTTCCAGCATTACATCTAAGGCGGCATCTGGCAGGGGGTGGGTGTTGATAAAGTCTACACGAGCGTCTTCTTGTTGATTGTCATAGCCCATCAGGATCATTTTACCGTAAAAAGGGGTCACCCAATTCGTTGTATGGGTCAGCGTTGCCTCCAAACGCAAGCCGGCGGCGCTCAGCACCTGGCGCAGCAACAAACCGCGCCAATCCTCACCCAGCACGGTGAAAGCCCACGCCTCCCGCGGTTGCAATGCAGCTACGTTCACGGCTACATTGGCGCAGCCGCCCGCCGAGTACGTTTCCCGTACTACAGGACGGTTGTACAAGGGAGCCTCACGCGACAGCTGAGCACGCATCATATCCACATACCAGTAGCCATCCAAGGTGAAATCACCCACGATGCCGATGCGTATATTGCGGATCGTTTCGAGGAGCTCCCGTAGGCGAGCGCGGCTCAATATAGGAGTTTTTCCTTCGCGCGCTTGGTTTTGGTGGTGCACAGTGTTCCGACCTCCTCTTCATTTTACATAGTGGTTCAAGCGGCTAAAACGTGGCTGGAGATTTGGCACATAGCATATCATCAAATAAAGCGGTTTGCCAACGGGCCTTGTGAGCATATACACGGGACTTTGAGCGGAGAACAAGACATGATACCATTGGAATCTGTTAATCGGCACAAGTCAATCTGTGCGGCGCTAGAGGCTGTGTTATGACCCAGCGTGAGAAAGAAATTCGTGTGTGCATAAATGGGGCCTGGCACTCTTTTAAGGTGGGGGCGCAAACGATGTTGCTGGAGCTGCTGCGCGATCGTCTGCATCTCACCGGCACCAAGAACGGTTGTAATCAAGGGCATTGTGGCGCCTGCACCGTCCTCGTGGATGGCTGTGCCGAACGCGCTTGTATTTACCCGGCGGAGCGCGCGCATGGCTGCTATGTCGAAACCATCGAGGGATTAGCACAAGGTGATATGTTACATCCTCTGCAACGCGCTTTTGCTGAGTATGGGGCGGTACAATGCGGCTTCTGTACCCCGGGGTTGATCATGGCTGCCAAGGCATTGCTCGACCGTTGTCCTGACCCCGATGAAGCGCAGATCAGGAAAGCGTTGCGCCATAACCTGTGTCGTTGCACCGGTTATGTCAAAATTATCGCAGCGGTGCAGGCAGCGGCGCGCATGTTGCGTGGCGAGGCTACGCCTGAGACGTCTCTCGGACAATCTGAGAGCGTCATAGGGGGCCGCAGCGTGCGCCCGGATGCCTGGGACAAGGTGACAGGACGTACACTCTTCACCGCCGATCTCCGCGTCGAAGGTATGTTGTATGCGGCTGCGCTGCGCAGTGCCTTCCCGCACGCGCGCCTGCGGCGCGTGGATGTCCGTCGTGCGCGACAGCTACCTGGAGTAGCGGCCGTGCTTACCGCGGCGGATGTGCCCGGCGAAAAGTGCCACGGACTGGTGCAGAAGGACTGGCCGGTGTTGGCATGGGATAAGGTGCGTTATGTGGGCGACGCCATCGCTGTCGTGGCAGCGGAGACACCAGAGCAAGCGCGTGCTGCCCTGGAAGCCATTGAAGTCGAGTACGATCCCCTGCCAGTGGTGACTTCCGCCGAACATGGTTTGCAACCCGATGCTCCGCACATCCATGCAGATGGCAACCTTTTGGCGCACATCCAGGTGAACAAAGGTGACATTGACGCTGCTTTTGCACAATGTGATCTGGTCATCGAGCACACCTATCACACGCCGATGAGCGAACACGCCTTCCTGGAGACCGAAGCGTCGTTGGCAGTGCCACATCCCGAAAGTGGCGGTTTGACCGTCTACGTGGGTTCCCAGATCCCGTTCACCGATCGAGCACAGATTGCGGCGAGTCTGGCAATTCCAGAAGAAAAAGTCCGCGTCGTGCACATGCCTACTGGTGGAGCATTTGGGGGTAAAGAAGACATCTGCACCCAGATCCATGCTGCTCTGCTAGCATGGGCAACTCAGCGACCGGTGATGATGGTGCTCAGCCGCTCGGAGTCGATGCGAGTGCATCCTAAGCGGCATGCCACCACCATCACGATAAAATCGGGTGTGATGCGCGATGGCCGCATCCTGGCGCATCAGATCCGTATTCTTGGGGATACCGGTGCCTATGCCTCGCTGGGCGTGCCGGTGATGACGCGCGCGGCTACCCACGCCGCCGGCCCCTACGACATCCCCAATGTGCGTGTCGACTGTTACGCGGTATATACGAACAACCCACCTGCGGGTGCATTCCGCGGTTTCGGGGTCACCCAGGTGCATTTTGCCGCCGAATCCCAGATGGACATTATTGCAGAGGCGGTGGGGATTTCGCCCATCGAACTGCGTCGGCGGCACGCCTTGCGTGTGGGCGCCAGCACCATCACCGGGCAACGCCTACGCGAAAGCGTGGGTTTACTGGAATGCTTGGACAAAGTAGAAGAGGAGCTGCGTGCATTAGAAGCGACAGAGAGACAGGAAATAACGCAGAGCCATAAAGGTCGTTACAGGCGTGCCTGGGGGATCGCGCTGGCGTACAAGAACGTGGGGCTGGGGAATGGTCTCGAGGATAGCGCCGGCGCTACGGTCGAAGCGCGTCCAGATGGCACTTTGGTAGCACGCGTGGGAGCCGCTGAGATCGGCCAGGGCATGGTGGCGGTTTTGAGTCAGATCCTGGCCGAGGAGTTCGGCGTCACACCGGAGCGTGTCACGGTGATCTCGGGTGACACGGCCCAGTGCCTGGATGGCGGTGCCACAACTGCGTCACGCCAAACCTTTGTCACCGGCAATGCGGTGCGTTATGCTGCGCAGCACCTCAAGCAGGTGCTGGCGCTGACAGCAGCGGAGTACCTGAGTGTCGCACCGCAGGAAGTGGTCTTCCGAGGTGGCACACTATCCCATAAGAGTGGTGAGCATGCCCTATCACTGGAGGAAGTGGTGCAATTGGCACGTCGCGAAGGGCGTGCCAATTGCACCGATTATGTTTATACGGCACCTCCGACCGTGCCCCTGGGCCAGGCAGGTGATAGTCATTTCGCTTTTGGCTACGCTGCCCAGGCAGTGGAAGTGGAAGTGGACACGATAACCGGACGCATTCAGGTGCGACGTGTCATCGCGGCGCATGACGTCGGGCGCGCTTTGAACCTCACTGCGCTAGAAGGACAGATAGAAGGTGGCATTATGATGGGTATCGGGTATGCGCTGACAGAACATTTCGTTGTTGAAGATGGCTACGTGCGCAGTGATACTCTGGCACGCTATCGTATCCCCGACATTTCCATGACACCCACAATCCATAACACAATTGTGGAGCATCCGGTCAGTGCGGGGCCGTATGGCGCCAAAGGGGCTGGTGAGCTGCCGTGCATTCCCACTGCGCCGGCGATTGCCAACGCTGTCTATCATGCGGTGGGTGTCCGCGCGTTTCGCCTGCCCATCGATGCGCACGCTCTGCGTGAGGCGCTTGCCTCAGAGCGTCACTCAATATAAAACTTAGAACACGTTCAGCGATGTGCGTTAGTCCTACGAGAGCCTCTATGTGCCAATCCACTTCTATTGCTCGTCGTCGCCTGCTCGGCATCTTCGCTCATCCTGACGACGAATCCTTTGGAGCAGGAGGGACGCTGGCAAAGTACGCCCGCAGCGGGGTCGAGGTGCACGTATGCACGCTCACCGACGGGGCCGGCGGCACCTATGATCCCGCTCTACTAGAGGCGAGCGGGGTAGCCACCCTGGCTGAGCTGCGCCGTCGCGAGCTAGAGTGCGCTTGCCGTGTGCTCGGGGCGCAATTATGGACGCTTCATTATCGTGATAGCGGCATGCCAGGCAGCCCAGACAATTTTCATCCTGCCAGCCTGTTTCAAACCCCCATAGACCAGGTAATCGTTGAACTAGTGCACGTGATCCGTAGCGTGCGTCCACACGTCATCATCACCCACGAGTTTTCCGGGGGCTACAACCATCCGGACCACGCGAAGACCAGCCAGGCGGTGTACTATGCGTTCCAAATGGCAGGGGAGGGAGCCTGTTCCCCACCCTTGCTGAACCATGATCTCCCTATCTGGCAACCAATGCGCCTTTATCATCTGGTGGTGCCGCGTTCGACCATCCGTTGGTTCGTTGTGTTGTTGTGGTTGCGCGGCAAGGATCCACGCCGTTTTGGTGCTAACGACGACATTGACCTGACACGCCTAGGCGTGCCGGATCGGCAGATTCATGTGCGCCTGCAGCTGGACGAGTACTTGGAGATCAAGCAACAAGCCAGTGCATGCCATCGTAGCCAAGGAGGTGGTACCATGCACTGGCCTTCGTTTCTAGGCCGGCGCGCAATGGCATATGAGCACTTTATCCAAGTGCTACCGCCCGACGCGCGACGGCATCGTGATCTCTTCGAAGGATTGGAGGAGGTACCATGAAACGTGAAGTCTTGTTTGAACAGCGTGTGGGTGAAGATCGGGTCCTTCGCATTGTGCAAGGTGACCTGACCGAGGAACATGTGGACGCTATCGTCAATGCCGCTAATGAATATTTGCAGCATGGAGGTGGTGTGGCTGGTGCTATTGTGCGCAAGGGTGGGCACGTAATTCAGGAAGAAAGCGATCGCTGGGTACGCGAACATGGCCCTGTGCGCACCGGAACCGCGGCTATCACAGGCGCCGGGGCGTTGCCCTGTCGTTACGTCATTCACACGGTTGGCCCGATCTGGCGTGGTGGCGGTCAGGGCGAAGACGCCCTGCTGGCCAGCGCTGTGCGCAGTGCGCTCAATATGGCGGTACACCATCAGCTGCGCAGCGTGTCATTGCCTGCGATCTCTTCCGGTATCTTTGGCTTTCCCAAAGCGCGTTGTGCTGAGATCATCCTGCAAGAGGTGTATGACCATCTCTCCAGCCGTCTGGAGAGCACATTACGTGAGATCAACCTGTGCAACATCGACAGCGAAACCAGCCAGATCTTTCTGGAAGAGGCGCAAAGACGCTTCGCCCGCGAAAGAAAACCAAACGCAGCCGAGAAACGATAAGATGCGAATTTACGAGCGCAGAGCGGGCGGAGATAGGTCACTCCGCCATCGATGCGTTCGCACGGCGGGCATCGGCAGGGGGCAACAACACGACACCGAGAGGGTCGATGGCCAAGGTGATCCGCTCACCTGGCTGCACGTGGAGCGCCTGTATGGCGCTCAGATGAAAGGTGAGCAGTGGCCCTTGCTCCGGCTGTAACTGAATACGGTAGTGCTCGCCACGAAACAATCGGGAGGCCAACCGACCGCTCACCAAAATATATCCCTGCAGAGCGGTGTGTGTGTCCATCGCTGCTGCCGTCAGGAGGGCCGCCTCTGGACGGATGAGCACCGTCACCGCATCACCGGGGCGAAAATCATTGACTATCGGGTGCAATATACCCCAATCGCTTGTTACCGTGCTGGTTGACAACACCCGACCGGGGGAAAGGTTGGTCATGCCCAGGAAGCGTGCCACGAATTCACTTGCCGGTCGGCGATAGATCTCCTCGGGTGTACCGATTTGCTCGATCTGACCAAGATTCATAATGATGGCGCGGTCGGCAACGGAGAACGCTTCGAGCTGGTCGTGTGTGACATAAAGTGTGGTCACATGCACACCGGTCAGGATATCGCGCAGCTCGACCATCAGACGTTCACGGGTGATGCGGTCGAGCGAACCCAGCGGTTCGTCAAGCATTAGCAGGCGTGGACGGGGTGCCAGGCTGCGTGCCAATGCTACACGTTGCGCCTCGCCGCCGGAGAGCTCATGAATGCTGCGCCGTTCAAAACCTCGCAGCCCTACCAGCTCCAGCACCTCGCGCACTTGCTGGGCAATGCGCTCGTCTGAAGCGTGCGTGGTAGAGCGATGCATGCGCAGCCCGAACGCCACATTTTCGAACACGTTGCGATGGGGGAATAAAGCGTAATCCTGGAACATCAAGCCGAAGTTGCGCAAATGGGAGGGCACGGAGCCAATATCACGACCCTCAAATAGGATGCGGCCACGATCTGGGATCTCCAAACCGGCGATGATGCGTAGTAAGGTGGTCTTGCCACATCCTGAGGGTCCCAACAGACATACGATCTCACCTTGTTGTACCGCGAAGCTCACCGCACGCAGAACGGGTGCGCTGGCGAAAGTTTTCCAGATGCCTATCACTTCGAGTGCGGTCATTAATGGATCGCAGACATCCTCATAGACGATGCACGGCATCCACGATCAACTGCGCTGCACGTAGGGCGCTCCACTTACCCGTATTGAGCACCAAATGATATAGGGTTGGCTCATCCCACGCGATCCCGTGGAAACGTTTCAGATATTCTGCTGCAGCACGATCGCGTTCGTTGATCAACGTAACCGCAGCGGCACGGGTGATATTCAGCGTATGATGGGTGCGTCGCACGCGTTCCACGAGCGGTGCCACGATGCGCACATGCAGCACACCGGGCATATCCTTCAAGATAGCCTGTCCTCCGCGACCTACAATGACCACGTTGCCACGACGATACGCAGCGCGTATCAGGAAACGCACGAGCTCGATGCTTTCATGTTCGTAGAATTCATGGATCTCGCTACGACCACTGGGCCACCGCACGAGGGTATGGCCGACCAGGCGGCGCATCTGTAGTATGCGCTCCAGCACGTTTTGCACGCGATAGTCATACTCGGTGTAGTCGATGGGCTCAGCAACTGGCAGCTCACTCTCCCCAGCGACTTGTTTCATCAGGTCTCGGTCAAAATAGGCGTAATGGAGCATCTGACAGAGCAATTTAGCAACTTGCTCGCCCCCACTTCCCAGTTGACGTGAGATGGTGATGACCGCCATTGTTTTCCCCCCATCCGATTCTAAATTTGCCTTGGAGCACAGCGATCTCGGACGCGGTGCTATATCCCGAGATTAGGATACCACCAAATGCCCTGTCGCGCTATGAATTGAGAGGACGCTGAAAAACGCCTAGGTTACCCCTTTATAGTTCTATTTTTACCGCTAAAACGTGAGTGGCCGAAGGACTTTTTCCAACCTTCTTGAATTGACAAAGCAAGCAGGCATAGCGCGGAAAATTTGCGCGCCATGCACAACTGTGCTATACTATTTTTAAGATGCGGGTATAGTTCAGTGGTAGAACGTCACCTTCCCAAGGTGAATGTCAGGGGTTCGAATCCCCTTACCCGCTCTTTTTTATTCCGCGATTCTAGGGAAATAAACAGCTGCGGCCTCTCAGATAGAAACGTGGAGCAAAGTACGTCGATGCACCGCTCGCAGCAAGGGGAAGAGCACGAAAATGGCAGCCACATTGAGCAGCGAAGCTGGCAACGCGATGTGCAGCAAGGCGGCATTCCAATCAATGGGATATCTTGTCAAAGTGAGAAAGAGCATTGACAGCGCGTAATATATGATGCTCATCGGAAAGGTGAGCAACAACAGCAGAATGAAGCTGGCACCATACACGTGACTATGGGCAAGCTTCACAAGTAAACAGATGACCCCCAATGAGACAATAGAAAGACCAAATGGAGCGTTTGAAAACAGATCAAGGCCAATTCCCCCGATGATAGACCAGACCCAGCCTTCTGCCGCCCCGCGCAGAGCAGTCCAGCTGATGACTGCCAACAGCACCAAATCAGGGTGGATACCACCAATGCCGATTAGGTGTCCCCAGCTGGATTCGATGAGAACGAGAGCCAATAAGAGCGCGATCTGATAACTACGGAGTGGCATTGCCTCCCCCTGTTTGAGAACCCAGGGAGACATCTATCTCCAAAGGTTTGAAAGTGGTGATGACCAGCACTGTTTCGACCCGGCTGAAATCGACCGCCGGGCGCACATATGCCGTCTGAAACATGTCCGCATCCCGATGAGAGACCTCGACAACCTGGCCGATAACTAGCTTATCCGGAAACACGCCACCCAAACCGGAAGTCACGATGATATCGCCCGGGCTGATCACCTCACCTTGGGGAATGCGCTCCATAATTAGCTCACTTTCTATCGAGCCACGCACGACCCCAGTGACCCGCGAGTTCAGCACCCGTGCATTCACAGCGCTGGCTGGATCAATCAATAGCAGTACCTCAGCGACATTGGGCCCCGCGCGGATAATGCGTCCTACAAGCCCTCGATCGGTCACCACGGGCATCCCAGGCGCCACACCATCACGCACTCCCACATCAATGAAGATGGTAAACAAAAGATTGCTGGGACTTTCCCCGATTTTTTGACCGACCACTGCTGCCGTGCGGTAGTTGTATTGGGGATTGTTGCGCGTGTAGTTGAGCAGCTGACGCAATCGAAGGTTTTCCTGTTCCACCTCGGCCAGACGAACGTTTTCCACCGAAAGGCGATTTACCTCTGCCTGCAGCCATTCCACGCGTTGGCGTAACTGCCGGATATCCTGCAGCCCTCCAGCAGAGCGCTCGACTGCTTGGTTGATGTGACTCATCACAATTTGTAATGGGACAAAAAGATTACGCGCCACATCACGCAATGGCTGCACATAGCCCAGCTGGCTTGCCAGTAAGCTCAGGACCAGGACAACTAGCACGGTAACGTAGGATGACCAGGAAGGTCTGGGATTACTCAGCATAAGCTCTGGACCGTGGAAAGACTATGAGACAACCCAGTTGGCAATGCCCTAGCATATGCTGAGGATCTCTTCGGAGCCACTTATCACGCTGGAAAAGCTAACCGCGATGATTGCCACCGACACGGTCCAAACTGGCCAGCACCCGGCTGTATTTGTCCAGATTTTCCACAACGATGCCCGCGCCGCGCGCCACACACGTGAGCGGGTCTTCCGCCACGTACACGCGAATCCTGGTTTCTTCCGATAGACGCTCGGCCAAACCCTGTAACAGTCCTCCACCGCCGGTGAGGGCGATTCCATTTTCCATCAGGTCGGCGATCAACTCTGGAGGCGTCTCGTCCAATGCACTGCGCACAGTGTCCACAATGATAGAGACCGCATCGCTGAGCGCTTCACGGATCTCCACACTGGACACTTCCACCGCTTCCGGGAGACCGGTGACAAGATTACGGCCACGTAGGGTAATTGTCTGCTCCTCGGGGAGTGGATACGCTGAGCCAATAGTGATTTTGGCCCGTTCCGCCATGCGCTGACCGATGAGCAAGTTGTACTTCTGGCGGGCATATTGGATGATCGCCTCGTCCATTTCGTCACCCGCCACTCGGATGGAGCGACTGACCACGATGCCCTCCAGAGAGAATACGGCCACTTCCGTGGTGCCACCCCCGATATCAATCACCATACTCCCCATCGGCTCCGCGACTGGGAGGTTGGAGCCGATGGCCGCGGCCATCGGTTCCTCGATCAAATAGGCCTCACGCGCACCGGCAGCCAGTGCGGCATCACGCACCGCGCGCTTCTCCACCTGGGTCACTCCACTGGGAATGCCGATCACCACTCGCGGGCGCGGGATGGGGAAGAAAGACTGCTCGTGCACCTTGCGGATGAAGTAACGGATCATTGCCTCGGTGATCTCGAACTCAGAGATAACACCGTCGCGCAAAGGGCGAATAGCCACCACGTTGGCTGGCGTTCGCCCGACCATCTCCTTTGCCTCAATGCCGATAGCAAGCGGCCGTCTGGTGCGCTTGTCAATCGCCACCACCGAGGGTTCATTAATGACAATGCCCTTCCCGCGCACATGGACAAGGGTATTGGCCGTTCCCAAGTCAATGCCCACGTCCATCGAGAAGAGGCCTAGTAGTGCGTTAAACGGATTAAACACGCGAGTTTCGCTCCCCTTCGTTCCCGATAGACAAAATTGCTTTAGCTCTCAGCTTATCGGATGTGGCACACTCCCTCAACAATTGTCATTATAGCACATTTGTCATTATAGCACATTTCCGGCGCGATACAAGGTTACATCAGCACAAGATTCACACACCATTGTGCCGTGCTCGTTTTGAGTGCTCCCCGAAGGCTTATGTCCCCCAATTTGCACGCTCAGCTCATTTGTGGCAGGCTGATGGTGCTCAGCCAGGCACTACGCAGCTGAGCACCTCCAAGTGGTTATGGGATGAAATATGAAAATTCGCTCCGACGGCGTATTTGACCCATTTGCGCGGATAGGGAACCATATTGCTGTATGGCAGAAGCCACCAGAAAATCCATAGACGATTATCTGCATATCCTGAATCCCTCGATAACCGAACGTCTCGGCTATATCCGCCACGCCCTGTTCGATTTCGACGGCACTATTTCCACCCTGCGGCAGGGATGGGAAGAAGCGATGATCCCCGTTATGTTAGAAGCGATCTGCGGCTCGCATCCGGTGACGCCTGAGATTGAGCAGGAGGTGCGAGAGTACGTGGATCGCTCTACAGGTATCCTCACCATTGAGCAAATGCGCTGGCTGGTAGATGCGGTGCGCCGCCACGGGTTAGCTGGTGAGCCGCTGACAGCGGCACAGTACAAACAAATTTATTTGGAGCGGCTGCTGGTGACGGTCAATCGGCGGGTGGCACGTGTGGCGCACGGTGAGATATCCCCTTCGGATGCAATGATCGTCGGGGCAGAGGAATTCCTGCGTGCACTCCATGCCCGCAAGGTGACACTTTATCTGGCCAGTGGCACCGACCATCCTTATGTCATGCGCGAAGCATCCGTGTTGAGAATTGATCACTACTTCACAGGTGGGATCTACGGTGCTTTGGATGCCACTGAAGCCAACAACAAAGAACGAATTATCCAACGTATTTTGGATGAACACGGGTTGTCAGGCCGGGAACTATTGGTGGTAGGAGATGGTCCGGTGGAAATTCGTGAGGCGGTAGCACGCGGAGCGATTGCACTGGGTATGGCGACCGACGAGGTAGCACGCCAGGGATGGAATCCTCATAAGGTGCGCCGGCTCACCGGTGCAGGTGCTGATATGCTGGCACCTGACTTCAGTCGCCCAGAAGTGCTGCTGGATATCTTGTTCGATAGAAAAGGACAACCTCGCCGGATATATAGGACTGTGGAGAGAAAAATATGAACAAAGGACTAATCAGACAAATCCTTAATGTAATGGCTGCGGCTGCCACCATTGGTTTTAATGGGATAGCAAATGCATTGTCCCTAAACAACTTGACCACTGGTGAGATATCGGAGCGCTTTAAAGTTTATTTCGTGCCCGCCGGCTATGTTTTCTCCATTTGGGGCTGATTTATCTGGGCATCATGGCCTTTGCCATCTATCAGGCATTACCTGCCCAGCGAAGCAATCCGCGACTGCAGCGAGTTGGTTACCTATTCGTATTGAGCTGTGTCGCCAACATTGCCTGGTTGTTCCTGTGGCACTACGAACACTCTCTTAACGCTGATTGCAATGTTTGGCTTATTGCTTTGTTTGATTGCTCTATATATACGGTTGGGTATTGGGCAGATAAGGGTGCCCCCGTCAGAGCGGTGGTTGGTACATCTGCCATTCAGCATCTATCTAGGCTGGGTGACCGTCGCTTCTATTGCTAACACGACCATCGTGCTGGATTATCTACAGTGGGACGGATGGGGTCTTGCTGCAGAATAGTGGCGCTTGGGATGCTCTTAGTTGGGGTGATTTTAGCGTTAAGGATGGCATTGACACGGCGGGATGTGGCCTATGTGTTGGTGCTTATCTGGGCTTATGTGGGCATTGCTGTCAAACAGAGCGCCATCGCTACCGTGGCCCAAGGTGCATAGGTGACGATCGGAGTGTTGATGCTAACAGTAATGTGGATTGTCTTCGCTAAGCTAACGCGAAAAGATCCCCTCTCCGTTGATGAAGGCATCTCCCGTCCCGTGAATTAGTCACCGACTCGGTGTAAACTGCTAATCTACCGATTGAACAGACGAACAACAATGTTTAGCAAAATGGTCAGAAGAATGCTCAGCAAGATGGAGCTGGCAATCGGTATCCAGCAAGAGAGACGACCATCGGCGCTTCGGAAATGGATATCGCCTGGTAAACTGCCCAGTTGATTAAAGAACGGCGCCCTGCTGAGCAGCCAGAATAGAAGGCCCAGTGCCGCAATGCTTACTCCTAGCAGAATCAGCCAACGCCCCAGCCCTTCCAATGGTAGCATAATCTCACCTCCGCCCGAGCTGTATACCACAACCCGGGCCGATACGCAAAGAGGTGAGAGGACGCCAAAATAAATAAAGCTGAACGGCATTGACCGTTCAGCGGCGAGAAGACCTCCCCAGCAGATGGCTAGATGAGCATTACGGAGAAGTGGGCGTAGGCGTAGGGAAGTTAAATTGTAATTGCGCCGGCATCTTATCTAGCGGCTTGGCATATAGCATCTGCCAGAGGTCGACACTCTCCTTACCCAACACCCATTTAGCCGTTTTCTCCGCATCGGCGCCCGCTGCCGCTACCTCGTCCAAGTTGCTGATGACAGGATAGGCCAGTTTAAACGCCGTGGCATAATCAGTCGGTACCGGCACAACCTTCCCCTCTAAGGCTGGGAACACAACCTTGTTGGCATTGGCATCCCACTGGCTAATGGTGATGCTGCCCGTCTCGTTGTACGCCTTAACGAGAGGGTTATCGTGACATTGGGCACACGCCTTGTTCATATCTCCCTTCAAGCTGGCCACGCTGTGCCCGTAGTACGGGGCGATCACGGCAAACGTCTTGACCTCCCCTGCATCGTCCGTGTACACCGCTGCCATCAGGTTGCCGACATCATACTTGCCTTCCTCGTTTTGAATCAAGAATTTCCATCCAAAGACACGTTGGTAAGGAAACTCCGGAGCCCCCTTGACGATGGCGTTGATGTGGCAAGAGAAGCACGACACCACAGTTTGGACGTGGCATGCCGCACAAGTCATATTGTCAGCATGCACCTGATGCCCCATATGTTGGGAGAGTTTATCCGGCTGATGGCAGTCGGTGCATTCGGTGTTCGGCGACTCGAGCAGCGAATTGTAAATCTTTCCATCTCCGTGCGTGTCCCCGGTGTCGTGGCAGTTCACACATTGCAAACCTTTACCCGCCGGTGGAGCACTCCGATGCACGTCGGTAATGGCTGGCACCTGCATCTCGACACCGCTCACCGGATCGGTAACCGGCTTGCCCTCTGCATCCAGGCGCACCGTGGTGCGTGTCCACTCAAACCCCTGGCGTCGATGGCACGAGAGACAGCCCGAGGGGCCAGCTTCAGCAAATTGGGGCAATTTGACGGCACTCTGCGGAGGGGCAAAACGTTCCGCGTCGGCGATATGGCAGCTTTCGCAGCGTACTTCCCCCTTCTTGTCGCCCTTGTTGTAACGCGTGTGACAATTCTTACAGGGCAAATCTTCATAAGGGATGCCGGTCAACACCTCCATGCCGCCTTGCTCTTTGCTATAGAAATAGCCCATACCACGCGTGGTGCCATGCAGTGAGTCGGATAACCATAGAGCGACCTGCTCTTTGGCACCCTGGGATGGTTCTTGAGCATAGACGGGGGTAATATGAAGCGTCGCAGATTCTCCCAACCAGAGGCTTACCAATACGGGGATAATGAGCACACTGACCAGACACCTTAACGTTGCACGTAGTTTGCTCCTTTGCATACTAGTCTCCTCCCTCGATAAAGAAGCGTGAAGCGTTGTTACTTGTGGGGATAGTCTTCTCTAGGATGATATCATTTTATACCATTTTCATCGGCAGGTCAAGTCCTCAAACAGAAAGAGATCACCTGATACGCGTAATCGAAGGGATATGGTCTATAAAATAGGGAGATTGACGCACGTTCGTTTCGCAATATAATTTACCTGATGGTTATGGAGCGTTTCGCCATTCGCAAAGATCACCAAAGAACGCGCTGGACACCACCGTAAGCACAGCCTCACCTACTGTATCGTTCGGGAGAATACTGGGATGATATCAGAAAGGGTTATCAAGATATGCCTCTTATGCTTGACAATGACGTTCACACCACTGGCGCCGGCCATCGCTGCACCACCGGATCAAACAGACCAGGTGTACCTTGTCCAGGCTGGTGATACCCTTTACAGCATCGCATTGCGCTTTGACGTGACCGTCGAAGATCTCATAACTGCCAACCAGATCCAGGACCCGGATTTGATCCAGATCGGACAGAGGCTTCTCATACCGGTAGCAAAAGAAGAGGTCAACCCGGCCCCTCCAGCCAGTGAAACGGAAGATCAGACGAAACAACCCCCCCCAGCGTACCAGCCACAAGTGTATGTCGTCCAGCCGGGCGATACGTTATCCAGCATTTCAGCGCGCTTGGGGGTAACCATCGAAGAGCTCATTGAAACGAACCAGCTGAGCGATCCCAACTACCTGAGAGCAGGCCAAGAGCTGCGCATTCCCGGCACCGAGTTACCAACTTCTTATCCTCATCCATTCAATCAGGTTCAGCTTGCCCCTCTGCCCGTAGCCCAAGGGGAAACCCTCCTGGTACGCGTGACGCTGCGGGAACCAGCAGCATTGTCCGGGGAATTTGATGGACGTCCACTCTACTTCATCACCACGGAACAGGGTGGGTGGGCATTGGTGGGCGTCCATGCGTTGCAGTCGATCGGGATGTACTCGCTGACCTTGCGTGCTCGGCCACACAATGGCGAGGAAGTAATTCTGAGGCTTCCCGTCCGAGTGAAAGGAGGAGGATATGCCATCGAGGATGTCTTCTTGCCCCCCGAACGCCGTGCGCTGCTTGACCCAGAGCTGGTCGCGGCAGAAGAAGCCCGCATGAAAGCTGTGTGGTCACAGCTGAGCCCCTACCCTCTCTGGGAAGGGCTCTTCAGGATGCCATTGCGAGAGGAGCGGGTCACCTCACCTTTTGGCACACGCCGTTCCTACAATGGGGGGCCGGTCAGCGGTTTCCATACCGGCATCGATCTGGGAGGTGAGGAGGGCACCCCCGTCTACGCGCCAGCCCGAGGTCGCGTCGCGCTATCCGAGGCACTCACTGTGCGTGGCAACGTTGTGGTGATCGACCACGGAGTCGGTGTCTTCAGCGGTTTCTTTCACCTCGCACAGGCCCTTGTCCGAAAGGGCCAGACGGTAGAAGCGGGTGATCTGATCGGTTACCTTGGCAACACGGGGCTGTCAAGTGGGGCACATCTGCATTGGGAGATGCGCGTCGCCGGGATTGCGGTCGATCCTACACAATGGACCCGGACGATCTTCCCTTGATTGTACTATTGCACTGAGAGCAAAACAGCTGTATAATTAGACATAAGATAAGACGCCCATAACAAGGGGAGCCAAAGAAGATGGAGCAAGCAGCGATCCCCGGCACATTGCTGAAGCAAGCCGCCCAGGCGGCCGCGGCAGGCGATCGAAATCAGGCTTATCTTCTATTGCGCAAAGCGATTGCCAGCGACCCTGCGAACGAGACGGCGTGGTTATGGTTGGTCGCGGTTGCCGAGAACCCACGCGAGGCGCGCATTGCATTGCGCCAAGTGGAACAGCTCAACCCGAATCATCCCAAACTCCCCGAGGCGCGACGCTGGTTGGAGATGCGATTGTCCACCGTATCGGCCCCCTCTCCCAGCTATCCATCCCCTGTTGAATCTATAAGCACATCGGCGGAACCACCATCTCATGAGACATCGCCTGTGCCTCCTGTCCAGGTGTCACCAGCTGGAGGTGAGCTTGTTGAGGAAAGCCACGATGCCCTCCAGGATGAGGATACGGCTCCCCAAGAGGTAGCAATAGAACCAAGCGTTGCGATGCGGCGACGCCCCTGGCCGAAATGGATCACCCTCTTGTTGCTCTTAGCGCTGATCATCGCGCTCTTCCTATTGGCATTCGCGTTGTGGATGCGGTCCAGCACCGCCAGATCTGCATCCATAGCAGCATCCGACCACGATGAGCAAATAGCCAGCTTGCAACTAACCTTGAACGTGGCACTCAGTGAAGCGCGTTGGGCTGATGCGGTCCCCATGTTGGAAACTCTCCACCGAATCAACCTCTCCGATCCGATATGGCAGCATAGTGCTGCCAACACTTTCTTTCAGCTCAGTGTAATGTGTCGCAAGGAAGGCAAATTGCCGGATGCTCTGGCCGCATTGAACCAAGCCCTTCGCTTGGCTCCCGATGAGCCATCCTTTCTTCGAGAGTATCGTCTGCTCACCCAAGTGCTGGAAGGCTTGCAGCATTACAACAGGGGTGATTGGCAATCTGCTATTGAAGCATTCTCCCGCGTTCACGCCGAGGAACCCACCTTTGCCGAGGTGGATAGCTGGCTGTACAGCGCTTACTTCAACCTGGGAGTCGCATTACAGAACGCGAGCAAACTGGCAGAAGCACGCCAAGCCTTCCAATCCGCTCTCTCTATACGACCAGGACAGCCAGATGCCCAGCAAAAGGTTCAAGAGATTACCGAATTACTCCGTCCCCCCACACCAACGGCATCGCCCACCCCTACGCCAACCCCTATTCCTACCGCGACACCGACATCAAGCCTGGAGGATCAGCTCATTTTGGTGGACATCTCTGAACAGCGCATGTATGTGTATGAAAACGGGCAGCTGCTGTGGAATTGGGTTGTCTCTACAGGGGAACCAGGCAAAGATACTGCCACCGGGCGCTTTCGCGTGCTGGACAAACTCGAAATGGCCTACGCCAGCACATGGAATCTCGATATGCCCTACTGGCTTGGCATCTACTATTCTGGCCCTCTGGAGAACGGCATCCACGCGCTTCCTATCAATCGGGCTACCGGGGTAAAACTTTGGGAAGGACTGCTGGGACGACGCGTCTCATATGGGTGTATCATTCTGAGCGACGAAAATGCACGCACCCTGTTCGAATGGGCGCAGGTTGGCACGCCAGTGATCATCCAATGGTAGCAGAATCAACAAAAATGGATTAGGTGAACCGTCCGCAGAGCTCCTGCTCACCCATCGCGTCGTTCTGCTTCCCTCGTGTTCCAGAGCCTCTCTCATTTCGGGGAATCGGGGAAATCCTTGTCCCTCCTTGTAGACCGCCTATGACCTCGCAGGGGAACGGCTTGCCACAGAATGCGGTTTAGACCTTTTCAACACCCTCCTTTTGTGAGCTTGACAATGTGCCCGTTAAATGTTAAACTAATGTAGAAGTTCCATCACAAAGGGTGTCTCAATCATCCAAGCGCATTCCCATATTTTGTCATATGCTGGTGACCTCTTTGAAAGGAGGTGGTGACAGAGCAAGCCGGCGTAGTTTGGTATAGGGTAGATGCCACACGCATCTGGTGAGCGGGGGATTCGCATTACAGAGTTCGGTAAACAGAAAACTAAAGGAGGTTTGAGAAATGTCCAGCCAGAAGATGCACCGCAGGGATTTTTTGGCTGTAACGGCAGCTGCTGCCGCGGGTGGGTTGTTGTCTCCGATGATTGCCTCCAGCGCGATGGCAGCGCCGGCGGGACAGAAACCGGCCGAGGGGTTGTATTTCCGCTTGGTAACTCACGGGGCAGATGATCCCTTCTGGGCCGTGGTCAAGCAAGGCATGATGGACGCGGCCGAGCTATATGGCTGCAAAGCGGAAATTGACCTGCCGGGGAGCGACCTGGCGTTGCAGCAAAAGAAGTTCCAGGAAGCAGTGGCTTCCAAACCGGATGGCATTGCATTGGTTATCAACGACGATCAGGCTTGGGACAAGCCGGTGGAGGACGCACTGGCGGCTGGCATCCCTGTCATCGGCATTAACAACGATGACAAAGAGGGCGCCGCCGGGAATAAGCGCCTATGCTACATCGGCCAGAACGAGCGCCGCGCCGGCTATGTTATCGGTCGCACATTGTTCGAGGCAGGCAAAGCCAAAGGTATTGATCTCGCCAAGGCGCATGTAGCGATGTGCGGTGAGGTGCCCACAGCAATGTATGCTCAGGTGCGCTTTGCCGGTGTCAAGGATGCTGCGGATGAGTTCGGCATCACCTCGATCGAGCTGTTTGACGGCGGTGGTATCGAGATGACCACTGTTGAGCAACGTATGACAGCCTACCTACTAGCACATCCAGAGACAACCTTCTTACTTGGCGCCGGCGGCATTGCAACGGATCGTCTGACCAGCGTTCTGAAGAACGCGGGCAAGGCGCCGGGTGAAATCCTTGCCGGTGGTTTCGATACTACGCCAGGCACGGTGGAGGGTCTTAAGTCCGATTACGTCCTCGCCACCATTGACCAGCAACAGTACCTGCAGGGCTACTTCGCCGTGATCGTGCTCTATCTGTACAACAAATTCCGCTTGACACCCAACATCGACACCGGCGGTTACTTAGTCACCAAGGAAAACATTGAGTTTATTGAGCCGCTGTCGGGTAAGTACCGCTGATCAGTCAGAAAACCATCCCACTTGACAGAATAGGGGGCAGGAACGTGCCTGCCCCCAACTGATTATCCCATCAGAATCACACCACGGGGAAGCACTATGCAACGTCGCTTCGAACAAG